>CAZRFK010000020.1:0-27429 GCA_964599275.1 uncultured Clostridia bacterium | reverse complement strand
AAAAAGCGGGTACACGATGTTATAGAGGCCACGCAGGTCATTGAAGAGGTGCAGGGTTCTGCAGATGAGCAGATAGATATTGACGAGATACCTGTAGCAAAAATTCCTAAAATGATTGAGAAACTTCGTAAAGAGATGAAGCAGGCTTCCGATGACCTGGAGTTTGAACGAGCAGGGGTGCTGAGAGATATGATTATAGAGCTGGAAGGCAGAAGTCGGAAGTCGGGTTAAAACCTTTGGAGGTGCAGTTTTGGCTAGGAATAACATAGTTGTCCGTGGGGCACGTCAGCACAACTTGAAAAATATTGATGTGAATATTCCCCGGAATCGACTGGTGGTCATAACCGGCATTTCGGGTAGTGGGAAGAGTTCTCTGGCATTCGACACAATTTACGCCGAAGGTCAGCGGCGGTATGTGGAATCGTTGTCCGCCTATGCCCGGCAGTTTTTGGGTCAAATGGACAAGCCTGATGTGGAGAACATAGAGGGTCTATCCCCTGCAATTTCCATTGATCAAAAAACTACCAGTCATAATCCCCGGTCAACCGTTGGTACTGTCACGGAGATACACGACTATCTGCGGTTGCTGTACGCCAGGGTAGGGGAACCCCACTGTCCAGACTGCGGCAGGCCAATATCGGGCCAGTCGCTCGATCAGATGGTGGATCAGATAATGAATCAACTGCCAGAGGAGACGCGATTTCAAGTTCTTGCCCCTGTTGTCCGTGGTCGAAAAGGACAGCATGAGGATGTCTTGCAGCAGGTTCAGAATGCAGGTTTTGTCCGCGTCAGGATTGACGGTGAGTCTCGTCTGCTGGAAGAAGAGATCGAGCTGGATAAAAATCGTCATCATACTATAGAGATAGTAGTTGATCGTTTGGTCATGCGTTCAGATTTACAGAGCCGTCTGGCCGACTCCTTATCGACCGCACTTTCATGGGGGGAGGGCCTGGTGATAGTTGATGTCATTGATGCAGATGACGTGGTTCTCAGTGAACACATGGCCTGTCCGGAGTGTGATTACAGTCTGGAAGAGCTTTCCCCTCGTATGTTTTCGTTCAACAGTCCTTATGGTGCATGTCCGGCCTGCGATGGTCTGGGACAGCGTCTGATAGTAGACCCGGACCTGGTGATTCCTGATGAATCACTGACCGTTGATGATGGAGCTATTGCTCCCTGGTCACGCGGTACGTACTACCCGCAGCTTCTCAAGGCGGCATGCGAGCACTGGGACATTCCAGTCGATGTATCTATTTCGGAACTAGATGATAGCCAGGTGGATATTCTTCTTTATGGGGGCGGCGATGAGAAGATAAATTTCGAGTATACCAACCGTTATGGCCGCACCCGAAAAAGAAGACGCCACTTCAAGGGGGTAATAGAAAATTTACAGCGGAGGCACCGGGAAAGCTCATCCAAAAACACACGAAACTACATAGAGGAGTTCATGACTGCAAGGGCCTGTTCTGAGTGCGGTGGAGCCAGACTGAGGCGTGAAAGCAGAGCTGTATTCGTTGGCGGAAAAAACCTGGCAGAAGTATCCGCCATGTCTATTGAAGAGTCCCATGAGTTCTTCCGACAGCTTACCCTTCATGGTCAGAAGGAAATAGTAGGCAGACAGATTTTGAAAGAGATAAGACGCCGCCTGAAGTTCATGGTGGATGTGGGGCTTTCCTATCTGACTCTTGATCGGACCGCGTCGACGCTGGCTGGAGGCGAATCTCAGCGCATCAGACTGGCCACGCAGATCGGTTCTGGATTGGCGGGGGTCTTGTATATTCTGGATGAACCCAGTATTGGTTTGCATCAGAGGGACAACCGTAGGCTGTTGGATACTCTGGTGGATCTCAGGGATCTCGGTAACACCGTGGTCGTTGTTGAACACGATGAGGAAACAATAAAACGAGCCGATCATGTAATCGATATGGGACCCCGGGCTGGTAAGCACGGAGGAGAAGTTGTAGCCCAGGGCACTCCTGAAGATATTATGGATAGTTCACAGTCCATCACTGGACAGTATCTCAGTGGTGAAAAAGAGATCGAGGTCCCCCGAAAGCGGCGCAGACCAGGTGAAGAGAAGATCGTTGTGAAAGGTGCTCGAGCTTTCAACCTCAAGGACATTGATGTTGAGATCCCTCTCAACCTTTTCGTGGGAATCACCGGTGTGTCCGGTTCAGGTAAGAGCACCCTGCTGCACGAAATCATTTACAAGCAGCTTTCACATGATTTCCACAATGCGCGACATCCATCCGGTGAGCACGACAACATACTCGGCAAGGAACGTCTTCGCAAGGTCGTAGAAATTGATCAATCGCCAATTGGCCGTACCCCCAGATCCAATCCTGCTACCTACACAGGTGTGTTTGATTATATACGGGAGATGTTTGCCAGCACTCCGGAAGCCAGAGCCCGCGGTTATAAGAAGGGCAGGTTCAGCTTCAATGTCAAGGGTGGCCGATGCGAATCCTGCAGTGGTCAGGGAATTGTGAAAATTGAAATGCATTTTTTACCTGATGTATATGTGCCGTGTGAGGTCTGTGATGGCGAACGGTATAATCGCGAAACCCTTGAGATTAAATACAAAGGAAAGACCATTGCAGATGTACTGGACATGACTGTTGAAGAGGCAAGAGAGTTCTTTTCCGATATTCCGGTTATAAATCGTTATCTGACCACTCTTTATGATGTCGGACTTGATTATATCAAACTCGGTCAGCCGGCCACTACCCTTTCGGGAGGAGAAGCGCAGAGGATAAAACTGGCGTCCGAGCTGAACCGACGCTCCAACAGCGAGACAATATACCTATTGGATGAGCCAACCACAGGACTGCACAGCGCTGATATCAAACGCCTTTTGAGTGTGCTTCAGCGGCTGGTGGAAGAGGGAGCAACTGTGGCCATAATTGAACACAACCTTGATGTGGTTAAGAGTGTCGATCACATCATTGATCTGGGTCCTGAGGGGGGTGCTGGTGGGGGGCAAATTGTTGCCGAGGGAACACCAGAGGAAGTTGCCGCACACCCTGACTCCTATACAGGTCGTTATCTTCGTGAAGTATTACCTGAAAGTTTTTCCTCCCGTCAGACTGAGGATATGGCAGCAGCAGACCGCGTCAGTGCTGGAGAGTGAGAAGTGAGGTGGAACAGGTGGGTTCTGAGCGCAGAAAAAAGCTGAAACAGATTGCTTCGGAGTTTCCTGAACAACCAGGTATTTACATGTTTAGGGATTCATCTGGGGCGGTTCTCTATGTGGGTAAGGCGGTTTCCCTTGTGAACCGTGTTCGCTCTTATTTTCATTCCTCGACAGCTCTCAATACCCGTACAATGAAAATGCTGGAAGCAGCTCATGATATTGAATATATTGTTACTGACAATGAAATTGAAGCCCTTATACTGGAATCCAATGTGATCAAGCGCCACCGCCCAAAATACAATATCAGGTTGCGTGATGATAAACATTATCCTTATGTTGAGGTGACTACAGGCGAGGAATTCCCACGGGTCCGTATCGTCAGGCGCACCGAGAACCCCGATCACAGATATTTCGGCCCTTACACTGAGAGCGGGGCACTCCGCAAGACGCTGGATCTTCTTCGCAAGGTCTTTCCCTTCAGAACCTGCAGTAACTGGCGTCTTGAACGATCGTCCCGACCCTGTCTTCATTTTCAAACCGAAAGATGCCTGGCTCCCTGCACACAGCAAGTAACGTCCGAGGAGTACGATGAGATGATTGAGGGTTTGAATCGATTCTTTTCCGGGCGTAGTGACGATATAATCGAAAAACTTCAACGGGAAATGGAGGCGGCTGCAGATGAGCTGAATTTCGAGCGAGCCGGACAGCTGCGAGATCAGATTGAGGCGCTATCCAAGGTAAGTGAGAGGCAGAAAGTCCTCTCTGCTTCATCGGCTGAGGATGAAGATATAATAGGTATAGCCCGTGATGAGGACAGAGTTTGTGTGGCGGTGATGTTCCTGCGCGAAGGAAAACTGGTTGGGCAGGAGCACTTCTTTCCGACCAACACTGAAGGTGCCGGCGATGATGAGGTTCTCGAGGCATTTCTGCGTGATTATTATGCTGAGGATCCGTTGATTCCCGGCCGCATTGAGATTCCCGTTGAGATGGAAAACTCAGACCCGCTACAGAGATGGCTGCGGGAAAAGCGGCAGGGGCGAGTGCGGATCCACCGACCCCAGCGCGGCCGACGGCGCAGATTGATGGATATGGCCTGCCGCAATGCCCAACTTCTTTTGCAGCAGGAAGGTGACAAATCCCGCGGTTTGAAACCTGAAGCAGCGGAGCGTCTGGGGGAAATATTGAATCTTCCTGATGTTCCGAAACGTATAGAAGGCTACGACATATCAGTGCTTTCTGGTACAGCAGCGGTTGGCTCCATGGTTGTTTTCGAAAATGCCTCTGCAGCACGCTACGCATATCGTCGGTTCAGGATAAAGGAGGCGCCCAGTGATGACGATACAGCCATGTTGCGTGAAGTGCTCAGCCGTAGATTCGCCCGTCTGGATAAGGTTCGAAGGGATGACCGCGCCGCCGAGTCACCTGAGTCCTCCATGGACTCTTTTTCCAAACGCCCCGATCTCGTACTTGTAGATGGAGGCAAGGGACAGTTATCGGCAGCAGAGTTGGTACTGGATGAGTATGATTTTGAGATATCTGTATGTGGATTGGCGAAGAAGGAAGAGCTGATTCATGTACCCCATGAGGATGAACCCCTGCGTCTACCCCGCAGTTCGATGGCTCTTCAGCTGCTGCAGCAGGTGCGGGATGAAGCGCATCGATTTGCCCAGGATTACCATCACCGACTGCGCCGGCAGCGCAGCCTACGTTCGATTCTTGATGATATAAAAGGCATTGGTCCAAAACGCCGCGGGGTATTGCTGCGCCATTTTGACTCACTTCAAGAAATAGCAAAGGCTTCAATAGAGCAGCTCGCCGCCCTTGATGGAATGACCAGAAGGGCAGCCCGTTCCGTACATGAGTTTTTGTCTGACTACCGTGATCAGTAACCTCCATCTGGTTCTGCCAATCCGCAGATGTTAAACCTGATTATGAGATTCTACCACTAATCTTTTATTTCTGTTAAAGATATCACATATCTGAGCTGAATTTTATCAATGTAATCGCTTAAACCCTTGACTTGCCCTCCAGGGGGTTATATTATTCAAGTGTAAGGTTGATAATAATTAAGGATTGTTTCAAGATTTGTGGAAAGGGGTGCATCGATGGATGAATCACGGATGATCGGTAGATGTCCTGTTTGCAGCGATGAAATGCATGTTACCCGGTTGTACTGTCCTTCCTGTAGAACAGCACTGGAGGGCAAGTTTGCGACGTGCAAATTTTGCCATCTGACCAGTGAGCAGCTGCAGTTTTTAGAGATTTTCATACGTTCGCGTGGCAACATTAAAGAAGTTGAGCGAGAACTTGGTATATCGTACCCGACCGTTAGAAACCGTCTTGATAACGTATTGCGTGCTCTTGGTTACAATGTTGAAAGCGATCCACAGCAGGAGGCAGTTAAACAGGAAAAGGCACGCAAACGCCGAATGGAAATACTTAACAAACTATCAGAGGGCGATTTGGACGCTGATGAGGCAGCCAGCTTGATCAGGGAGGGCGGACTCGATGGGGAAGAATGAAGAGCGCAGGTTGATTCTCAAGATGTTGGAAGAGGGGACTATATCCACAGAAGAAGCTGACAAATTAATGGAGGCGCTGGAAGAAGAATCTGGACCGTCCTCAGGTGGTGAGAGTGGTTCTGCATTGCAGGAGCCGCAGCAGCAGCTGCCAGAACTGGTAAAGGGAGCTCTGAAATCTTTAAAGGGCAGTGGATTTTTCGGCTTCGGAAGTGCGGTGAGCTACGAGAGAGAGGTAACCGGTAGCTTTTCCGACGATGCAGGAACAGTAGATGTCCAGCTCGCCGGGCGAAATGGACGCCTGCAGCTGCAGGGATGGGATGAAGACGATTTTCTGATTAAAATCAGAGCCAAAGTACGCGGTGGAGGTAAAGAGGCCGCCCGTGATGCCGCGGAGAAGTTCTGTCAATTAAAGGCAGAAGATGCATCTTTAATTGTTGATGGGCGGACGGACATGCCTCCGAATACCAGCATCGCTCTGGAAGTTTATTTACCTGAAAATTTCCGGTACAGTTTGGATCTGCATACATCAAACGGTAGGTTGAGCATTAATGATCTGACATGCACTGAAGTCGAAGCCAAAACGTCAAATGGCAGAGTTGCCTGTACTGGTGTTAATGCTGAGGAGAAGATGCGTCTGGTTACGTCCAATGGCAGGGTGCAGGCCAAAAATTTCAGCGGTAGTATTGATGCACAGACTTCCAATGGCAGGATCAGACTGGAGCCTTCCCTGTCAACCACGTCGTCTGACTATAAAGCCCGGACCTCGAATGGCAGCATACGGCTGGCCCTTCCTGCCACTGAACCGCTGTCAGTATCGTTTGAGGCCCGGACCTCTAATGGAAAAGTAAAGACAGACCTGGAGGATTTAGAATACGAGATTGATGACAACAAAGGCAGACGACGAAGCCATGTAAAAGCCAAAACCACTGGTTTTGAGCAGGCTGATGTGCAGATAACTGCCGATTTAAAAACTTCCAACGGAAGTATACGTCTGAAATAAGACATTCATTCACAGTTTTATGATGGCTTTCCTGTAAAGGCAGAAAACTACAGGAAGGCCATTTTTGTGGGTTAACAGCAGGAGTATGCGACCAGCTGTGGAAAGTTTGAAAGGATGAAGATGTAAAAATAAAGATTGCTGAATGTTGTGGGAGTCAGTGAAATACCTTGGCAATTATGGTACTGCAGTGTGACTTCTGTATTTAATTAATATTGTCAGAGAAAGGAATGAACCAATCTGATGATTCGCAGATGGTTGTTAAACACAGTGACAATTGTAATCGTGGGACATTTGCTGACTGGGGTTAGTTATGAAGGCGCTGCCGCTGCAATTTTAGCTGGGGCTATCCTGGGTGTAGTAAATGCTGTGATCCGTCCCTTTTTGCTGGTTGTGACGCTTCCACTGAATTTGTTGACGCTGGGGCTTTTCACTTTCTTTATAAATGCTCTGATGCTTCAGCTGACGGCCTGGCTTGTTCCAGCTTTTTCAGTGAGCAATCTTATGACGGCCGTACTTGCTGCTTTGCTGTTTACCTTTTTCAGTGTTTTGCTTTCACTGTTTTTAAAAAATTGAAACTGCAGGGAGTGAGTTTTGGATGCGAATATTGATATCCCCCGATAGCTACAAGGGAACATTGACTGCAGGTGAGGCAGCCTCGATTCTGGCCGAAGGTTTGAAGGAGATACTTCCTGAGGTGTCTACGGTCCAGATTCCTTTAGGTGACGGGGGCGAAGGAACCCTCTGCGCCATGTTGGATGCAGTGGGTGGAACAAAGCATCCAGAAAAGGTTCTGGATCCTCTCGGACGCGAAATTTGCTCTGAAATAGCAGTGTTGAGTAGTGGTTCTGCTTTTGTAGAGATGGCCCGTGCATCCGGGCTGATATTGCTTTCGCGGCAGGAACTGAACCCCCTGGAGTGCAGCAGCTGGGGAACTGGGCAGCTGCTCAATGCAGCGCGACGTAGAAGCAGTCGCATAATCGTGGGTATAGGGGGTAGTGCCACTGTTGATGGCGGCCTGGGAATGGCCCGTGCACTGGGGGTGAGATTTATTGACCGATACGGTGATGAAGTTCCTCCATCGGGACGTGGGTTGTCCCGCATACATTCAATCGATTTGAGTGGATTCCATCCCGGATGGAAAGATACTATTGTTGAGGTCATGTGCGATGTGAACAATCCCCTAACCGGTTCCCAGGGCGCTGCCAGGATTTTTGGTCCGCAGAAGGGAGCAAATGAATGTCAGGTAGAGTTACTGGAACGTGGATTGGAGAGTTTGGGAGAGATTCTTAATTGCTTGGTTGGAGAGGATGTGACCTCGTATCCGGGGGCTGGCGCTGCTGGGGGCGTGGGGGCCATGTTGAAAGCGCTCCTGAATGCAGAACTGCTGTCGGGAGCAGAGCTGGCTGTCAAGGTATCAGGTTTTGAGCAGTTGCTGGAAACCGACAGGATTGATCTGGTGCTGACGGGTGAAGGACTTCTTGACTCGCAAACTCTGGCAGGTAAACTGCCCATAATTGTGGCAAAAAGAGCAAAAGCTGCAGGGATTCCTGTGGCAGCAGTTCCTGGTTCTGTCAGTAAAGACGATGCCAATAGGCTCTTTGAGAGGTTTGATTACATTATCCCGGCCAGCGATTCATCGGAACCGCCAATTTCAACGCAGCAGGCAGAAGCAGATTTAAAAAATGCGGCTTACTGCTTAGCACACCGGCTCAGGTGCCGTTTATGATAAGGGAGGCTTAATTCATGAGGACGAAGACGAATGGTCAGGTGCTGGTGACCAGAAAAATCCCCCCAAATGGTATGGATATCCTCACACAACATTGTGAAGTTGAGGTATGGCCCGCGCGGATCCCACCAAGCAGGGAAGAGCTCAGAGAGATGGTGGCTGATGTTGATGCAGTAGTGTCTCTTTTGACCGATGAATTTGATGCCGAGATGATGGACCGTGCACCTGAACTGCAGGTCATAAGTAATTACGCTGTAGGTTATGACAACATTGATGTTGAGGAGGCAACTCGCCGGGGCATTGCAGTTACCAATACCCCTGGCGTGCTTACAGAAACGACTGCTGATATGGCGTTTGCTCTGCTGCTGGCTGCAGCGCGAAGGGTTCCTGAAGGTGATGCTGCAGTCAGAAACGGACAGTGGCTCAGCTGGGAGCCCACGTATATGCTGGGGCGTGACCTGCACAACAGCAGGCTGGGTGTAGTAGGCATGGGGAGGATTGGCCGGGCTGTGGCCCGCCGAGCAGCAGGTTTTTCCGTGGATCTGGTATATGCTGATCCTACTAGAAACGAAGAGCTGGAAAAGGAGCTCGGTGCTGAATATGTTGAGTTGGATGAGCTTTTGACAACCTCAGACTTTATTTCTGTTCACGTGCCATTGATTGATCAAACATATCATCTGATAGATCGTGAGCGTCTCAACTCGATGAAAGAGGGTGCAGTTTTAGTGAACACTTCCCGCGGAGAAGTAATCGATGAGCGGGCTTTAATTGAGGTGCTCCGCCGGGATTATTTGGCAGCTGCAGGATTGGATGTTTTTTCGGAGGAACCTCTATCCGAGGACCATCCCTTCACAGAACTTGACAATGTTGTTCTGACTCCACATCTGGGAAGTGCAACCATAAACACCCGGCGCGAAATGGCCCGGTTAGCTGCCGAAAATGCGGTTACTGTACTGAATGGACAGAGACCTGAGCATATTGTTAACCCACAAGTTCTTGAGTGAAACGGGTACATCTGCCTGGTGAGACTGTTCCAGTTGCAGATATGATAATCAAGGCCCCCTTCAATGATAATTGTTCAAGGGGAAAAGGAGGGGGCCTTTTGGGGTAATCCTGAATAGAGTAAAGTAAAATATTTCAAGATTTTCATCACATCTAACACCTTTATGATAATCTACAAATCCCAGTAAAACTATCTCTATTTAAGTTGATATAGACGGAAATTTGCAGAAGACGCTTTTTGTCGTCAGGTTATAGACCTAACGTCTATACTTTCGCTAAATCCCCCGCAACGGCTATAGGAAAGGTGGTGACAGATTATGAAAAGTTAATATAGAGGAGTGTTTAGTGTGTCCAATTTGGGGAACCGCTTGAGGCATTATCGAAAAAAAGCAGGACTCAGTATTTATGATGTTGAGGATCAGACAGGTCGCCATTTCACTACTATAAGCAAATATGAGCGGGGAGAGCGACAACCCAAGGTGGAGGTAGTACGTGAATTGGCAGAGGTCTATGATGTGTCCCCAGCTCGCCTGATCACGGAGATATCTGATGTTGAGGATATACTGCCTGATGAGGTAATATTGGCGGCGCGCATTGTGCAGAAACGACCTGATATTGCTGAAATAATGGTTGAATTGGAGTCTTTGGCTCCCGAACAGGTACAAGCCCTCAAGAAGTTTCTTCTCAGTCTCCAATCGTGTGATTGAGCCTACCGGATACAGGGTCTTCTACAGCAAATACGGAAGGATTTAATTACTCCAATACTGAAAAAGTCAACATATTGTTAATATCTGTTTCGTTTCAGGAAGGGGCTGTTTGCAATCACAAACGTTCTGGTGGGGAATTGCTGTGGCCACCATTGATCTGGGGATCCGCACACTGTTGAAAAGCGAGTCTCGAATCAACCGGTTGCATAAATTGAAATTGGGTCTTCTTACCAATCCGTCTGGTGTGAATGAAAAACTGCAGATGACTGCCGATATTTTGGCTGCTGATTCCCGGTTCGCGCTTGAATGTCTTTTCTCCCCCGAACATGGTATACGTGGTGAGAATTTTGCCGGTGAGGTGGTGACCCACGGAACTGATTCTGTTACTGGATTACCTGTATATAGTTTGTATGAACAGAGGCCTTCAGATGAGATCTTTTCCAATCTTGACATAGTCCTGGTAGACTTACAGGATATTGGCAGCAGGTATTATACATTTTTTGCAACGGTACTTCAGCTGGCCGAACAGGCCATTCCTGCTGGATGCAGCCTGTGGATTCTGGATCGGCCCAACCCACTTGGAGGTCTTCAAATGCAGGGACCGCTGGTGGAGCAGGGCTATCGTTCGATTGTTTCTGCTTATCCAGCGCCCATAAGACACGGCATGACCATTGGTGAATTGAGTTTGATGTTTTTGAGTGGTCGCTGCCCAGAGGATTTCCTTGATGTTGTGCCCATGTCAGATTGGCACAGGGACATGTTGTGGAATGACACTGACCTGGTGTGGGTGCCCCCCACACTAAACTCTAGCAGCGTCATTATGGCTAATCTATACTCAGGAACGTGCATCTTTGAAGGTATTAACGTATCTGAAGGTAGGGGGACTGCTTTACCATTTCAGGTGGTGGGTGCTCCTTGGATTGAAGGGTGTCGCTTAAAGGAAGCTGCCGAAAAACATTTTTCGTCCAGGTGCGGCATTGTCCTTCGGCCAGTACGTTTTGTACCCACAACTGGAGAATACAGCGGAGAAGTCTGTGAAGGAGTGCAGTTTCACCTTATTAACCGGAAACAGGCCAAACCCCTCACCACAGCAGTCGGTGTTGTTATGGCAATCCACAAGACGTGGGGGAACATGTTTGCCTGGTCTACTGACCAACAGGGAGATTTGATTTTTGATCGATTGTTAGGTACTGATGTTATCCGTCAGATGATTGAACAGGATGAATCTTGCAGACAGATAGAGGAATACTGGGAGAGACAGTGCTTTGAGTTTCGCAATGAAAGACGGGAATACCTCATTTATTAGAGATGAATTTTGCATTGTCAAATCAATTTATGTCAGGAGGATATTTCATCACTGCAGAGCAGGCTCCAATCAGTAAACGAAAGTTCTGGGCGCTTTCGTCTGAACAAAAAGCGGCCGGAATGATGATGATCGGTCTGCCTGGGTTTAAACCTGATGCACATGTGCTTGGCATGATTGACTCAGGGTTGGCAGGTGTTATCATTTTTTTCCGTAATATTAAAAACTCAGCTGGAGTAAAAGAACTTACTGAGATCAATGTAGAACAGGGTCTGGCAACAATCTCCTGGCCCACCTTTATTAATATGTACCGACCAGGAGGGGGGCCGGGTATTCAGGAGCACTGCTGGGGGCCTTCGTCCAAGGCCCTAGGAGCAACTGGTGAGCCTAAATTGGCTTTCGAACTGGCTCAACGATGGCCTGTTCAATGCTGCGAGTTGGTATCAATATGAACCTCACACCAGTGCTGGACGTCGATTCCAACCCCGAAAATCCTGTGATCGGTGATCGCTCGTATGGAAGTGATGATGAGGTGGTTTCTCAGATGGGTGCTGAAACTATTTACGGTTACCAGTCTGGTGGGGTAGCTGCGGAGGGAAAACATTTTTGTGGACATGGAGATATCCAGGCGGACTCCCATCACGGGCTACCTGTGGTAAAAAAATCCATGAAACAGCTGGCCCAGGTTGAACTGGTTCCATTTCGTCGAGCTATCACAGCCCAAGTACAGGTCTTGATGACTGCTCATGTGGTATTTGAGGCCTTCAATGATCGTCAAAATATTCCGGCCACACTGTCAAATAATGTTCTTGAGAGGCTTCTGCGCCACAAGATGGCTTTTGACGGTGTTATTATGACTGACTGCATGGAGATGGGAGCAATCAGCGAGAATTTTTTCCCTGAGAATGCAGCTGTGCGTGCCATAAAGGCTGGAGCCGACCTGGTGCTTTATTCACACAGTCAGTTTGTTCAGAAAGAAGTACATCGTGCATTAACCCGGGCCATTGAAAATGAGGTCATCCCTCCGGAGATAGTCTATAATTCACATAATCGGTTGTGGCGGTTGAGAAAAAATCTGAGCCGATGGACGCCTCAGGCCCCAAACGATTGTTTTCTGAACTGCCCCCGTGAGTGCCGCTATTTCTTACGTTATGTTGGTTTGCGGACAGTGAGAGTGGTTTCAGGTGAAGGGTGTTTTACTATTGAGGGCTGTACTGACAAAACCCCCCATCAAAGAAGGGGTGATGGGTGGGAGATACTAGTCCCTTTCGCAGCGCACTCATCAGCAACTGCGGACAAAAAATATTTATTTGATGACATTGCTGCCCGTATTGCCGGATGGTGTCCTTCATCTTCCATCAAACGGGGTCGCAAGGATGGTGAATTATTAAAAGCAGCTGCCAGAAACAGGAGGCTGAAAGGCGTCTGTTAATCATAGGAGAGGCGGAAGGCCCTGCATCTGTGGATGAAAGCCATTTTAAGGATTCGGTGGTGTTTTTCTTCTGCGGTCGTGAGCCATTCACCTGCGTACCTCATATGCAGGCTGGTACGATGGTGTACGATTGCAACCCATCATCTATTACTGCAGCGTTTCGTTTTCTGTTTCGCGGTTCTGAAGATTCTATTAATGCTCGTGTGAATATAACCTAAAAATGAACGATTACTTCTGGGAAAATGGACGATTATGTTGGGATGCTCTCCTGACGTGATGCAGTATGCGCACCGAAATGTGGAGAAAGTAGTGTCAGGGGATTTACACTTGCTGTAATAAGCTGTCTGCAAGAATGAGGTGTAAACTGAAGACCTCCGAACACAGAAAAAGCACCCCTACTCGTGTCCATTTATCCGTCAGCACCTGGGCAGTATAAATTTGATTGTTGTAAAAGGAAAAGTTGTTACGCCTATTCTGGCAGGCAACGCCGATATTTGCTTGCAACTTGCTGAGGGTAAAAGTAAAGTGAATACAGTAATGGTGGACATGTTTGATAGGGAGTGCATGAACTGGAGGAATAAAATATGCAGAAGCGATTGATGCGCTCACGCAGAGACAGAATGGTTGCCGGTGTCTGCGGCGGAGTAGGGGAGTACTTACAGACTGATCCATCTGTGGTGCGACTCGGATGGGTCTTGTTTGCTCTGCTAGGTGGTGCAGGATTCTTGTTGTATGTTCTTGCTTGGATTATTATTCCTGAGCGAAGTTCACAGCAGAGTCCGCCGGCCGGTAGTGAGGATGAAATCCAATCCGCAGAGACAGGCGGTAGATCTGTCCGTGACGAAGGGGAAGGTGTCAAACTACTGGGTTTGATAATGGTCATAGTTGGCGGAGTGTTACTGATCGACCGGTTGGTCATTGTGAGTCTGAGGCGATGGTGGCCGCTCTTTTTGGTGATTTTTGGGATAGTTTTGCTGTTTCGCGATGACAAAAATGGTGGTACTTTGTCGGAAAGAGAGAATGTTGAACCCCGGGATGGACATGATCAGCAGAATAAAGACGAGTAATAGGAGGCTTTTTGGAGGTCTTGAGGTTGTCGTATTCTGAGAAGGAAGATGCCTGGCAGCCGGCGGCTGATTGGCACACTCACAGCATTTATAGTGACGGCTTCGGTACTGTAATGGATATTGCGCAAGCTGCAGTTGATGCAGGGTTGTATTCGGTCGCTGTTACAGAACATGGTCCTGCAGCAGCCACTGCCGGAGTGTGGCGGCAGCAGACCCTCCTGCTTTTGTCTGATGATGCTCACCGGGCATCAGAATCTGAAAATATACAAGTTCTCTGTGGAGTTGAAGCAAATGTAGTCAATAAAAAAGGAGATATCGATGTATCGCCGGAAGTTTATAAAAGCCTGGATGTTTTAGCTGTTGGACTGCATAGGGGGTTGACCGTCTGGCAGGGTATTTCATCACGTTCTTCTGTTGCGGGAAATACCGAGGCCCTGCTGGCCTGTCTGTACAAGCATCCTGTAGATGTAGTAACACATCCGGGGCATCTTTTTGGGGTGGAGCCCGAAGAACTTGCACGCGGTGCAGAGAATACTCATACAGCCCTGGAGATCAACAGCAGGCATGGTTCAGCGGGAGTTGATTTTTTGCGCAGGGCTGCACAATATGATATTGAATTCTGGTGTGGCAGTGATGCTCATTTGCCTTCTCGGGTTGGAGATGTACAGAATGGTTTGCAGACTGCGCTCAAGGCTGGACTGATGCCATGCAGAATTCGCAATACTGTGGCTGGTTTCGAACACTTATAAGATTGATAAAAAGGGGCAATAAGATCATGCAGTCAGTGAGATTCGTAGTTATCACAGGACTTTCTGGAGCAGGTAAGACGGTAGCACTGAGAGCTCTAGAGGATATGGGTTTTTTCTGTATAGATAATTTACCCTCCACGTTGATGCCCAGATTTGCAGAGCTTCTCAGCCAACCGGAGAATTTTGTGGACAAGGTTGCCTTAGTTGTCGACATCAGGGGCGGAGCCTTTTTCGATGAGGCACTACAGGCCCTTGATGAGCTGCAGCAGGGACACCGCAGTGTTTCGGTTCTCTTTTTAAAAGCTTCGGATGAAGTGCTGATCGACCGATTCAAAGAAACCCGGCGCCGGCATCCTCTGGCCGGGGAAGGGAGCATGCCGGCTCTTTTGATGAAGGAAAGAGGTCTTTTGGAGCCGTTTCGGGCGCGGGCTGAGCATATTATTGATACTTCTGAACTGACTCCAGCTGATCTGCAGCAGAGGTTGTTCCAGCTGTTCGGAGACGCAGAACATGCCTCACCGCTTCTTTTATCTGTAATTTCTTTCGGTTTCAAGCATGGATCCCCTAGAGTTGCCGATCTGGTCTTTGATGTGCGGTTTTTGAGTAATCCGCACTACGAGGATGAGCTGAGACCTCTGACTGGATTGGAACCAGATGTTGTTGATTATGTTTGGGAAGATGAAGTAACACAGGATTTTTTCGGTCGTTTGAGCTCTTTTGTCAACTTCTTGCTTCCTCACTATGAAAGCGAAGGAAAAAGCCAGCTGGTTCTGGCCGTGGGCTGCACTGGTGGTAGGCATCGTTCTGTGGTGATAGCCCGGAAGCTGGGTGAATTTCTGCAGCAGGAGGATTATCGGGTGGTTGTGGAGCATCGAGATATTGATGTTGATGTGGATTCAACTGCTGAAGGCAGCAGCTGAGGAGTGGTTTGGCGTGAACAAGCAGAAGGGGAATTTGTCTAAAAGGGAGTCATTTTCCCGGACCGTCAAGGATGAGCTTGCCAGCATAGCAGTACCTGAAGAGAAAATTCTTCAAACTGCTGAAATGAGTGCTTATGCCTATACATCTGGTTCATTGTATATACGGGATGATGAGGTCAGTCTGCATTTTCTCAGCACACATTCTCCTACAGCCCGCCGCATCTTCACTCTATGGCGTAAAATGTTTTCAACCAGGCCCGAGTTGCTGGTGAGAAAAAGGATCCGGCTGGATAAAGGGAATGCCTTCCTGGTCAGAATCACCGGCAGAAAATCTCTTTCCGATTCTTTGAAGGAGCTTGGACTATGGAGATGGTCCCAGGAAAAAGATGTCAGGCTTACACCTTCCTGCAAATTTGCAGATGATGAATCTGCTGCTAAGGCTTATCTCAGGGCCAGTTTTTTGTCTGGTGGTTCAATATCTGATCCCCGGTCTGGTTACCACCTGGAGATTCGTCCCGGCAGCCTGCATCACGCACATTATATTGAGAGTCTAATGGGCCGCCTGAATCTGACTGCAGCGCTGATGGAAGAGAAAGATTCACCGAGAGTATATGTTAAAGATGCGGAAACGATCAGCGATTTTTTGCGGGCAGTATCTGCATCCAAGGCCCTGTTCAAATTCGAAGATATTCGCATCTTACGTGGTATGAGGAACCGCATTAATAGGTTAGTGAATTCAGAGACAGCAAATATGGACAAAGTTATAAAAGCTGCGCAGGAGCAGTTGGCCGATTTGAAAGTCCTCGGACCACAGATGTTGGATGAGTTATCTCCACGCACCCAAGAATTTGCACTGTTGCGTATGCGATATCCAAGGTCGAGCCTCCGGGAATTAGGAGAGATGGTTGAACCTCCGGTGACCAAATCTACTGTTGAATATCACTTTAAAAAAATCAGGCAGCTCGCTGATAAGGCGCGCAGCAGTTGAAGTTGTTACATGCAAAGAAACTTCCTATTAGAGCAGGTTTTACCCCCGGGGAAAAAGAATTCAGTTAAAAGGACCGTTTGATATTCAAGTTACATGAAAATAGAATCTATGGGGGGGCTTGAAATTGGACCGAAAAATACCTGATGTAACCATTGAGAGATTGCCCGCGTACCTGCGGATCCTGGATGAACTAAGAGAAGACGAAATTGAAATAGTTTCTTCAGCTGAAATGGGCCGGCGTACTGGTTTTTCATCTGAACAGATTCGAAAGGATTTGGCCTATTTTGGTGCTTTTGGCACCCGCGGAGTAGGTTATGAGGTGGTTTCCTTACAGGACAAACTGAAATCGATCTTGGCACTTGCGAATCAAGTACCCATTGTTCTGGTGGGTGCTGGTAGTCTTGGACGAGCGCTTGCACGGTACAATCGACTTCATCAGCAGCATCTCGATCTGGTTGGGATTTTCGACAATGATCTTGAAAAAGTGGGAACTTCAATTGCCGGCGTTGAGGTATATCACGTCCGGGAGATGGGTGATTTTATCAGAGAAGAGGGTGTGCGTCTGGCAGTGGTTGCTGTCCCCAAGGAAGCCGCCCAGCAGACTGTTGATTCTCTAGATCAGAACGGCATAAGGGCGATTTTGAATTTTGCACCAAGTCACCTGCAGACATCGTCTGATGTAGTTGTCAAGACAGTAGATCTTACTTCTCATTTGCAGAGCCTAGCATATTATACTCAAGATCCGCAAGAATCTATAACTGGAGAGCCAGGAGATGATTGAAGGAACACTTCAGAGGGGGTAGATGATGGGCGGTACCTGGACGGGGTTTGTTTTTCAAATATATACTATGACTCCGGGTGGAATTTTTGTGTCAATCCTCGAGATTGCCTTGATTGCATATCTGCTCTACAGGATTATTCAATTGATCCGTGGCACCCGAGCCATACATTTAGTTCAGGGACTCATAGTACTGCTTTTAGCTACGGTGGTCAGTGGATGGCTCAACCTCTCGGTCATTAACTGGCTCCTGGAACAGGCGCAGATTTCTCTGTTGGTTGCTGTACCCATAGTCTTTCAGCCCGAACTGCGCCGAGCATTGGAGAAAGTAGGTAGAGGCAGACTGTTTGGGCAGGCTATGCTTTTTTTGCAGCAGCCAGATGTTGAATATCTGCTTGATGAAGTGATCCAGGCCGTCCGCACCATGTCACGCAATAATTTGGGCGCTCTCATTGTGCTGGAACGGGAAACAGGTCTGCAGGACATTGCTGAGACCGGCATAGAAATTGATGGAAAAGTCTCATCGGAATTTCTGGTAAACATATTTGTATCCAATACCCCCCTGCACGATGGGGCTGTAATAATAAGAGGAGAGCGGGTGGTAGCAGCAGCCTGTTTTCTTCCCTTGACTGAGGTTGATGTTGATCCGAAGATGGGGGGGCGTCACCGTGCTGCCCTGGGTATAACTGAAGGAACGGATGCTCTGGCAGTCGTGGTCTCAGAAGAGACTGGTGCAATGTCTTTGGCACGTGAGGGGCGCCTGATCAGAAACCTCGATGAAGAGAGGCTCCGCGAATTACTTCAGGAGGGAATGGCGACCGAGCAGCGTACCTTCCTGTCATTCTTCTCTGAAAGTGGGGGTGCCGATGGCACGTAAGATTTTTTTCGATGACCGCGTAGTCCTGGCGATTTCGATAATTATGGCAGTAGTGTTGTGGGTCCAGGTGAGTGCAGGTGCCCAACGAGATGTTCAGCGGACTTTCGTGCACGTTCCTGTGCAGTGGCGTGAGGTACCTGAGGGACTTGCGGTAGTAAATTTGAACCCTGCGCGGGTGGATGTTACCGTTCGTGGGGAACGAGATCTTATGCAGCAATTGGGGCGTGAAGATTTTACCGCCACAGTTAACCTGGTAGAAGTAGAGCCTGGAGAAATGGAGGTTTTTGTTTCTGTTTCGGTTCCTCACGGGGTGCAGCTAATTCAGACAGCCCCAGAAACCGTTACCGTGAGTGTCGAGGAAGCATCGGAACAGGTTCACGGGGTTAGAGTTAACATGGTTGGTAGCCCCGATGTTGCTCTGACTGAAGTATCTGTGTCTCCAGGACAAGTTGTCGTAAGCGGCCCGGCAAGCAGAGTACAGGAGGTGTCGGAGGTAGTTGCCAATGTTGACGTGTCTGGTCTGACACAGGACTTGAATGAAAGGGTCGTCTGTACTGCATTGGATGATGAGGGAGATGAGGTGCGTGGGGTGCTGGTCGTTCCCCGACAAGTTCAAGTCAGCGCTGCTCAAGAAGCAGCACAAGTACAGCGGGACATTTCTGTCGAACCCATGACAACAGGTTCTCCACCAGATGGGTTAGCAATTTTGAAAGTTTACAGTGAACCGGAGACAGTTACTGCCTCTGGTCCTGATTCAGTTATAGAGGAAATCCAGCAGTTGTATACTGTTCCCATACAGCTCAGCCAATTAGAGGGCGAAGGTGAGGAACTTGAGCCCGGGGAGACTGCGGTGATCAGCTATTCGGGCCAGGTTGTTCCTGATGAAGGCATTGAGTTGACCCATTTAGAAATTGACCCTGCAGAAATCACGGTAAATATAGAAATACTTCGAATTGAGAGATAGATTTGGCTGGAGGATGATTATGACGCTTTCCTTGTTTGGAACAGATGGAGTACGTGGAATAGCCAATGAAGAGCTGACTGCTGAGCTTGCTTATCGCTTGAGTCGTAGTGCCGGGAGATGGTTTAAAAAGGAATCCGAACTGGTGGATGAGCGACCCCGGGTGATGATAGGTTGCGATACCCGCATCTCTGGAGATATGCTCAGATCGGCTGTAGTTGCTGGCCTTACTTCAATTGGGATTGATGCAGTTGTGCTGGGAATAGTTCCGACCCCTGCAGTAGCCCGTGCGGCTATTGAATGTAGCTGTGCTGTTGGTGGGGTGGTTATTTCAGCCTCACACAACCCTGCGGAGTACAACGGAATTAAATTGTTTACTGCTGATGGGCATAAACTGAGTTCTCAGGATGAGATGGCTATTGAGAAGCAGCTTAAAGATGCGGGCTGCGGATCTGCTGGCTGCGCTGCTGAGAATATAGGCAGAGAGTTCAGTGGGGGCAGTTTTGTGGCCTCCTATCTGCAGTACTTGATGACTTCCCTGAATATGACGCCAAATTCCCTGAGTGATTTAAATGTCGTTCTGGATTGTGCAAATGGAGCTGCTTATCGTCTGGGACCGTGGGCGTTTCAGCAGGTAGGGGCCTCTGTTGAAGTCCTGTTCGATGATCCAGATGGCAAGAACATCAATGTCAACTGCGGTTCAACCCATCCCGAACAGCTGCGTGGAAGGATGCTCAGCAGTGATCATGATATAGGTCTGGCTTTTGATGGTGATGCAGATCGTCTCCTGGCTGTCTCTCCAGGAGGTCGTCTGCTGGACGGAGATGACCTTTTGTATATTATTGCCAGGCATCTATATGAACAAGATCGCCTCCCGGCCAATAAAATTGTAACTACAGTTATCAATAATCGGGGATTGGATGCCAGTTTAAAACCGTTGGGCATTGAAGTCATCCATTCTTCTGTGGGAGACAGGGAAATTATGGCTGTCATGCAGCGTGAGGATGTTAGTTTAGGAGGGGAAACATCTGGACACATACTCCTGGGCGATTATGCTACTTCAGGTGATGGTATATTGACCGGTTTGTTGGTCAGTGATATTCTCATCAAAAGCGGACAGTCGCTGGACTCTTGGCTGAAAGGATTGGAAAAGTACCCGCAGGTTAAGCGAAATGTCAGGGTTGAACACAAGGATAAATTTGCAGAGGACGAAGTTATTGAGGATGCTATTGCACAGGCCAATCATCGCCTGAAGCCGCACGGACGTTTGGTAGTAAGGCCTTCGGGTACTGAGCCGGTAATTCGGGTCATAGTGGAAGGTCCAGACTTCGACCTCCTGGAAGAACTGGCGGATGAACTTGCCGAAGTTATACACCAAAGACTGATGGCCTGAATGGGGGGGGAGATACAGGATCACAAGTGTGAGGAAGTAAAATAACGAGGGGAGACTTACACCCTGCGCCTCTTTAAATTAGATAAAAGCGCCTGCACCCGGGTTTAGGGTGGACGAGGGTGGAGTTTATCGATTTTCGGCGGATGCTCCACGGCTGGTCAGTCGTCACTGAAACAACAAAACTGTCGGGTAACCGGCAGGACAAAATATTTCAGGTGACCTGCATGGGGTGTTGTGTCTTCTCTTCGGTGTGATGTGCTGTAGTGTTTGCGAATCCGAAGGGAGGAAAGGATTATGTGTGGATTGGTTGGTTACGTAGGCGATAGTGATGCTTGTGAAATATTGATGTCTGGTTTGCGAAAACTCGAATACAGGGGATATGATTCCGCAGGATTGGCACTGAGCGGTAATGGGACTGACGAACTGATAGTCCTTAAAAAGGCTGGTAAGATTGATGAAGGCTTGGGGGAACTTCTCGGCGATTTTCAGTTAAATGGAATCAATCTTGGAATTGGTCACACCAGATGGGCAACTCACGGTGAACCTAATGACAGCAACGCCCACCCTCATACTGATTGTCGGGACAATGTTGCCGTCGTTCACAATGGTATCATAGAAAACCATAGCGAATTGCGCAGTCGGCTTTCCGATAAAGGACATGAGTTCACCTCTGAAACAGATACTGAAGTAATTTCTCACCTCATTGAATATTATCTTTCCGAGGATATGGAACTTTTACCTGCGGTTATAAACTGCTGTGAACATTTGCGGGGCGCCTACGCCATTGCAGCTATTCGCAGCGAAGGGGACAGTGCAGCTGCTGATGAAGTGGTGGCTGTACGTAAAGGCAGTCCTCTAATAGTAGGTATCGGTGAAGGAGAGAACTTCCTGGCCTCAGACGTACCGGCCCTGCTGCCATACACCCGTAAGATCATAATTTTGGAAAATGAAGACATCGTCAGACTCACTTCCGATGAAATTAAGGTTTTTCGTCCCGATGGAAAGGAAATCCACCGGGAGATTTCCGAAATCCCCTGGGATCCACAGGAGGCCAAACGAGGCGGATATCCTCATTTTATGCTCAAGGAGATAGAGGCTCAGCCAGGGGCTTGGGAGGCAGCACTTAGCGGACGGTTCTCTGGAAGCTCTAATGATATTGAATTGGAGGGGGTTTCCCTTACTGCTGAAGAATTAAGTGATATCAGTCATATATATTTCGTGGGCTGCGGAACTTCTTATCACGCCGGGATGGCAGCCGCACCTGTATGGGAGAAGCTTCTGCAGGTACCCACAACTGCAGAAATAGGTTCTGAGTTCCGGTACCGCGCTCCGTTGTTGGACGAAGATACGCTGGTAGTGTTTATCAGCCAGTCCGGTGAAACTGCCGATACTTTGGCAAGCCTGGAGCTGGCTTTGGAAAATGACTGTCCCACCGTCTGCATAACCAATGTGGTTGGATCTTCCATGGCCCGAGAAGCTGGCAACGTCATTTATACTCAAGCTGGTCCGGAAATTTCTGTAGCATCCACCAAGACCTACACCACTCAACTTCTGATTCTCAATTTACTGGCTTGTTATTTGAGTGAAAAAGGGTTTGATAGTGACGGCAGCAGCTGCGGGGAATTACTTGAGTCAATGCCTTATCTCGCAGCAAAGGAAGAAAGTCTTCTGGGTGATACAGATGCCATTGATGAAGTTGCAGAATATATGGCTGATTGGGAGGATGCATTCTTTATAGGCCGTGGACTGGACTATGCTTCTTCATTGGAAGGGCAGCTGAAGCTGAAAGAGATATCTTACATCCACGCCGAGGCTTATCCTGCTGGAGAACTAAAACATGGTACCCTGGCCCTGGTGGAAGAAGGGGTTCCGGTGGTGGCGGTGTCCACACAGCCCCATCTTAGGGAGAAAATGGCTTCTAATGTGAAACAGGTTCGGGCAAGAGGAGCATGGGTGGCAGCTGTCACTGATGAACCAGACGGTGAAATAGCAGAGAATGCTCAGAAGGTTATCGCTGTTCCGAAAACTAATCCCATGCTTGCACCGTTATTTGTGGGAACAGCTCTGCAGGTACTGGCTTACCGAACTGCAGTACTGAGAAACTGCCCTGTTGACAAACCACGTAATCTGGCTAAAAGCGTTACTGTAGAGTGAGGTTGTTTCATGAGTGAGCAAATAGTAGGAATGGGTATGGATCTGATACAACCATCCCGAATTCAAGCTGTTCTTTCGCGCCGGGGAGAATCATTTCTCCGGCGCGTTTACACTGAAGAAGAGATAAGTTACTCTTTGAGGGGAAAGAACAAATACCAGAGGCTGGCTGCCCGCTGGGCTGCCAAGGAAGCATTTTTGAAAGCTGTTGGCACCGAACTGACAGGTATTTCAATGAAGGATGTCGAAGTTATTGCTTCCGGGCACGGACCACCGCAGATCCAACTGCATGGTTCCGCCCAGAAAAGAGCGGAAAAGATTGGGGTTGAACGAGTACTGGTAAGCCTGAGCCATTCAGAAGACGTTGCGGGGGCCACTGTTTTGCTGTTGAGTGCGTAAAATTCTGGGGAGGGATTAATGATGGTCGGAGATTCCTTCATGAAATCTACGTCATATGTATTGAAGTCCTCTGCTATGCGTCGCGCTGATAAAATGGCCATTGAAGAATGCAAAATCCCAGGTATTCTGCTTATGGAATCTGCCGGCAGGGCCGTTGCCCAAAAAGCTTGTGAACAGCTCGATACTGGCGACCGTGTGTTAATTCTCACTGGACCGGGGAATAATGGAGGCGACGGATTTGTCGCTGCCAGATTTCTCCACTTTCAAGGTTTTGATATTACTGTGGCTGCTGTTCAGCGTGTTGACGAATACAGTGCAGATGCTGCGGTGAATGCAAAAATATGTGAAAGTTTGAACATTAATATTGAATGCATCTGTAATGCTGTGGGGAAGATTGCAGATTCACAGTTGAGGAACCTTATGGAACAGAGTAATCTTATCATTGATGCCTTGCTCGGTACTGGTGTCCAGGGAACTCTCCGCAAACCCTATCCTGAACTGGTCAGTTTGATTAATGAAGATTGCGCACCAACGATTTCAGTTGACATCCCTACAGGAGTTAGTGCTGATACCGGTCTGGTAAAAGATGTAGCTGTAGATGCACAGCAAACTGTCACCTTTGCTGCCCCGAAGCCCGGACTCTTGTTGGAGCCCGGTTGTAAATGGGCGGGAAGAGTGACGGTAGCCGACATTGGCATACCTGATTATGTTATTCATAAAGCAGCAACCACTCAAAATTCGAACTGTTCAGATAAGTTTGGTCCTCTTATTTGGATTCAAAAGGATTGGATTAAACAGCGACTACCGTCAAGGCCAAAAACTGGCCATAAAGGTACTTTTGGCCATGTTCTGGTGATAGCCGGTTCACCAGGACTCTCCGGAGCTGCCGTGCTTGCTGCCAAGGGAGCACAGCGGGCAGGGGCGGGGATGGTCACCTGTGCATCTCCCAGTTCGTTGCATCAGGTACTGCAGACGAAGTTGACATCTGCCATGACAGCCGGATTTCCCCTGCAGGACGTAAAAGATGTATGTGCGGCAGCGGATCAGTTGAAGCCGAGAATTCAACGGGCTGATGCTGTGGCCCTCGGTCCCGGTCTGGGGCGCTCCGGTGCAGCACAGCAGCTGATCGAGCGGCTGCTTTCAATGTGGGACAAGTATGATTTCCCACCATTGGTTGTTGATGCAGATGGGTTGAATGCTGTCGCTCAAAATCTGGACATGGTCAAGCAGGTAGGTGGTAGGGGCATTTTAACCCCGCATCCTGGTGAGATGGCCCGTCTTCTGAGTTGTTCTGTAAGTGATGTGATTTCCGATCGTAAGGGGGCTGCGCTGCGGGCAGCACGGGATTCGGGCTGTGTTGTGGTGCTCAAGGGAGCTCCCAGTATCACTGCTTCTCCCTGTGGTTGCCTAGCTATCAACTCCAGTGGTAATGTGGGGTTGGCTGCTGGAGGTTCAGGTGATGTATTGACGGGAATTATCAGTACACTTTTGGCGCAGCGAGTTTCTCCACAAACAGCAGCGCCTGCTGGATGTTACCTGCATGGTTTGGCTGCTGATATGGCCAGAGAGGACATTTCTGTTCGCAGCTTGATACCCGAAGATATTCTGCCGGCAATTTCGGACGCCTATCGAAACATTGTGGATTAGTATATTTGCTTTTCAAGGATGTAAATCGAGGTGAGAAAATGCTCCATCAGAAAATAGCAGAACTCAGGCCAACCTGGGTGGAAATTGACCTGGATAGTTGTTCGCAAAATATCAAAGCAATCAAAAAGAAACTGGAAGCTTACGGCAGTCGCAGCAGCAGAATTGCTGCGGTAGTCAAGGCAGATGGTTATGGGCATGGTGCCGTACAGGTTGCCCGGACTGCCCTACAGGCGGGTGCTGATTGGCTGGCAGTTGCTTTTGTCGATGAAGGTCTTGCCCTGAGAGAGGCGGGAATAACTGCTCCTATTTTAGTTCTGGGCTGGACTCCCCACAATACAGCAGAAAAAGCCATAAAAGCAGAGCTCTCATTGACTGTTCCCCACCAAGAAAATGCTCGAGCCCTCAGTGAAGCAGCACAGCGAGTTGGACAATCGGTACGTATACACATTAAGGTTGATACCGGGATGGGTAGACTGGGTTTTTCAGCTGATGATGATGGTGCGGATGCGGTCTGTTCTGTTTTAGAGTATGAGGGTCTGAAACTTGAGGGTGTTTTTACCCATTTTTCGGTAGCCGACGAGGATCAAGTGTATACGCAAAGACAGATACGTAGATACAGGAGTTTCATTACTGCCCTTAAAGCAAGGGGGATTAGCGTTCCCATCCGACATACAGCCAACAGTGCTGCTATTTTGGATTTTCCAGGAGTAAGTTTCGATATGGTCAGACCTGGGATCATGCTTTATGGTATATATCCCACTGAAAAGGTCAGCCGAAGTGTTTCTGTCCGGCCTTTCCTCAGGTGGAAGACGCAAGTTTCCCAGGTTACTGAATATCCTGCAGGTTCATCCATAAGTTATGGTCGAACTTTCGTTTCTGACCGGCCGACAACTATTGCTACTTTACCTGTGGGTTATGCGGATGGATATCCCCGAGTTCTTTCCAACCAGGGCGAGGTGTTAATTGAAGGCCATCGTTGTCAGATCGCTGGACGGGTCTGTATGGATCAGACCATGGTGGTTGTGCCAGATTCGGTTGGGCACATCGATACCAATACCGTGGCCACATTAATAGGCACTGATGGTCGTGAGGAGATAACTGTTGATGAGCTGGCGGAGCTTTCAGATACAATAGCTCACGAGATATTCACAGGAATCAGTAAACGGGTACCCAGAGTGTTTCTCAAGGACGGACAAATTCAGACAGTGAGTGATGTATTACACATCTGACTACCGGCGATAATGTTTCGGTTTCCCTGCGGAGAAGGTGAAATTCATGTACAAACATCAAGAAATCACCCTCGAGATCCCCGAACAGTTGTTGAACCAGATAGACAGATTTGCCTGCGCAGACAATGTAAGTAAAGATCAATTCATACAAAGGGCAGTACGAGCATATATACAGGCTAGAAAGAGGGAATGCATGCGGGATTCGCTCCGAGCCGGTTATGAAGAGATGGCTTCATTAAATCTGAGCATCGCTCAACAGTGGTTCAAGCTGGAGAACGAAGGTGGCGAGATACTACTAGAAGATTTAACAGGAGGAGGAGACGTTGCAGATAACTAGAGGGGATATTTACTTCGCTGATTTGAGCCCAGTAGTGGGTTCGGAGCAGGGCGGAGTTCGCCCCGTGCTGGTGATTCAGAATGACGTGGGAAACAAGTTCAGTCCCACAGTCATTATTGCAGCAATTACTTCGAGAATATCGAAGTCAAAATTGCCTATTCATGTTGAGGTGACACAAGAGGACCACGGCCTGGATAGAGATTCCGTGGTCCTCTGCGAGCAAATTAGGACGATAGACAAACGTCGCCTGCGGGAGAAAATTGCCCATCTGGAGGAAGAAACCATGGAAAAGGTGGACAGCTCGCTTGAAATCAGCATGGGGCTTGTAGACTTCTAACCTCGACAAAATTATACATACTGATGGGAGAGGGGACAAAATATGAATATTGCTGATCTTCCGCGCGAAAACGTAGCACACCTTCCAACGCCTCTATCTTTTATGCCCAACTTTTCTGAAGCTGTCGGCAAAATTGACGTGTGGATAAAAAGAGATGATGAAACTGGTTTGGCAACTGGAGGTAATAAAGCAAGGAAACTGGAGTATCTGGTGGGAGAAGCCAAGTCTCAAAACGCCGATGTCTTGTTGACTACTGGCGGATTGCAATCGAACCATGCTCGCATGACAGCTGCTGCTGCTGCAGCCAGCGGGCTGAAGTCCGTTTTATTTTTAACTGGGGAAGATCCCGGAGCACGTCAGGGGAATTTACTGCTGGATGAGCTGCTGGGAGCCCAGATTCAGTTCATAGGGGAACAGGACGCTGAATGTGCTATGCAGAAGTACGCGGAACAGCTGAAAGAGGACGGTTATACCCCTTACATAATTCCACTCGGTGGTTCTGTTCCCGTCGGATGCGTGGGCTATATAAATGCAGGTTACGAATTTCTCCAGCAGGTGATCCAGCATAAACTCAAAATTGATCATGTGGTTATGGCCACGGGTTCAGGCGGCACGGCTGCAGGTCTGTTGGTAGCCCTTGCTACTTTGGCTCCTCGCGTTACTTTGCATGGAATCTCTGTCAGCAGAGAAGCGGAACTGATGAGAGAGCAGATCCTGAACCTGGCTGACGAGACACTCGCATATCTGGGTTGGCCCGAAACCAACTTTTCT
>CAZRFK010000019.1:0-27552 GCA_964599275.1 uncultured Clostridia bacterium | reverse complement strand
TGGGTAAGCTCAATGTGGAAAATCAGCTGACTCTTCGCGTCCGTTCGACGATACCAGGCAGTTCCTTAGAGTTTGCTGAACAGCTGGGTATAACCGGCGGATTTGGAGGAGATAGACTGCGTTTGCTGGGAGTCAAGATGCTGGCCGATGGGGCACTTGGATCCCAGACAGCCTACATGAAGGATTCTTACTGTGGACATCAAGAAAATGATGATCGGGGGATTTTGGTTTCTGAGACAGATTGGATGTTGGATGTCGTGCAGCGGGCTTCACAGCTGGAAATGATGCCTCTAATTCACGCCATCGGTGACGCTGCCTGTGAAGAAGTGCTTAATGTATTTGAGAAGGCCAGAGAAAAAGGATGTAGACAGCGAATGCGCATGGAGCATGCCCAACTTTTATCATCCGAACATTTCGAACGGATGGCTAAGGCAGATATCATTGCATCTGTGCAGCCAACCCATGCAGTTTCTGACCGTGACCTGGTTGATAATTATTGGGGAGACAGAGGCGCCCGCGCTTATGCCTTCAAATCGCTGCTGGATGCCGGCGTTGTACTTGCGTTCGGTTCCGACAGTCCAGTGGATACACTTGATCCGATTGAAGGGATTCGAGCGGCAGTTTTCCGTAGTTCAACTGCCGAAGAACAACCCTGGTATCCACAGGAATGCCTGAACTTAAAAGAAGCATTAAGGGCTTATACTGCGGGTTCTGCGCACGCAGCTGGTGAAGAGAAAATTTGGGGAGTAATACGCCCTGGAAATCTTGCAGATTTCACTGTATTAACTGAGGATATATTGCGAGATGATGGGGACGAAAATGCATTGTGGAATTGTGAAGTAAAGGCTACTGTCGTGGGTGGAGAAGTGGTGTACAGTAACGAAGAGGCGTAAATATCTGATGGACTGGGTAAACTAGCGGATTGAACTAGTGCTTATTGCCAGGGAGGGAATCCGCTGGTGAACAATCTGTTGTGGAGGGTCGTCAAGGTAACAGCTGCTGCTGGGGCGGTCAGCGGTGTAGGAGCTTTGTTTCTTGCTCTTTATGGAGAGGTATCGCGTAGAACATACAGCACTATTTTGGGGTTCTCTTCGGGGGTGATGATTGGTGTATCAACGTTAGTGCTGCTGCCGGAGGGGTTGGCTGTTGGTACTTTTCCCATGGTGATAGGAGGGTTGCTGTTAGGGGGATTATTTGTAACCTTGCTGGAAGTGGTCATCCCACATATGGAACCTCATTTTGGTGCACAGGATTATTCTCCGGGTCTGGGAGATGCATTCTTGCTGGCTGTAGCAGTTGCCATTCACAATATTCCCGAGGGGTTGGCTATGGGATTGGGTTTTGTGGCCGGAGAACAGATGGGTCCCAGGTTGGCTGTGGCAATTGCTTTTCAGAATATTCCGGAAGGTCTGGCCATAAGCTTGCCTTTGCGGCGGAATGGAGTCAATAAATGGTATGCAGTTATCTTTGCCACCTTGTCGGGTATGAGTGAGGTTATAGGAGCAGCTGTAGCAGTTATATGTGCCGGTTGGGCAAGGTTTGTGCTTCCCCTGGGTTTGGCATTTGCTGCGGGAGCTCTTCTTTTTGTAACTGCAGATCAGCTGATTCCTGAGAGCCACAAACATGGGGAATCCATGATTCCCAGCTGGGGGGTAACCTTGGGATTTGTTCTGGTTATTTTGATCGATTGGGTAGGTGAAGGACTCTGATTTTCTGTATGAATACAACCTTCCTGAAACCGGGTAGAAAGTGTTATAATGTTGCCGTGCTTATGGACTTGAGTTGCTTTACCTCAGTTGTCTTCCTGAATATCCAAACGTTAATATCTTGAAGGAGACACAACATGTTAAATGAATTATATAAAGTAAATAAGCGGTGCATTGGCTGGATAATGGTTGTTGGACTGCTGCTTTCACTGACAGCCTTTTTTATCCTTATCAGTGGACAATCTGCTCGTGCTGTTGAAAAACATGAGGGGTGGTGGCTGCCGGGCCAGAGTGAAATACAGCAGAGAGTCGAGGAAATGGATCAGCAGTTTAACCATGCAGTGCGGGGGATTTATGTCCCAACCAGCATTCTAAGGGATTCGGAGAGCCGGGAGGCCCTTTTTCAGCTGATCCGGGATACAGAAATCAACTCGCTGGTCATTGATGTGAAAGATGATAACGGTTGGATAACATATGATAGTTCATTAACTGCTGTAAAGCGATACGGTACCCAGGATGATCGGTTGGGGGACCTCTCAGAACTCGCCTCTGAGCTGGAGGATGAGGGCATTTATGCCATCGGCAGGCTGGTTGTTTTTAAAGATTCTCGTCTGCCTCATGCCCGTCCTGAACTTGGGATTCAGCGCAGACAGGGAGGGATTTGGAGAGATGCTTTGGGCACCGGATGGGTAGATCCGTACAACCGTGAAACCTGGGACTACAACATAGACATAGCAGTGGAAGTTATTGAAGCAGGATTTTGCGAGGTGCAATTTGACTACGTGAGGTTTCCTACCGATGGCCAGATGGATTCTGTGGTACTGCCCTGGGAAGATAAGAGATTCTCGCAGGCACAGGTAATAGAGGGTTTTTTGCGCAAAGCCCGGTGGAAAACAGCAGCTGCGGGGGGTTGGATATCTGCTGATGTTTTTGGTCTTGTTCCATCAGTTGTAGACGATATGGGGATGGGGCAAAACTGGGAGAGAATAGCTGGGGTTGTGGACTACATATCTCCCATGATTTATCCTTCGCACTACGGTTCGAATATTTATGGACTGCCAGTTCCTGAGGCAGATCCTTATTCTACTGTATGGCATTCGTTGCAGGATGGAGTCAGAAGACTTGATGACTCTGATGGGATTATCAGACCCTGGCTGCAGGATTTTTCCGCAGCATATACCTACGGACCGGCCGAGGTGCGCGCATCAATTGAGGCAACTTACGACGTGGGTTTGGATAGTTGGATGCTCTGGAATGCGTGGGGGGTGTATACCCGGGAGGCATTACTCCCCATATGGAATAACTCAGGAGATGATTAGTAGGGTCCGCTTCTGATTTATTACAAGGCGAAAAAATCTGCCAAATAGAAACGCCCAGCCAGTCTCAAGGCGTCTCAGATAATAGGATATTGGAGGAGGAGATCGTTGGTGAATAATTATACTGTAGATGGCATTCGCAATGTGGCCCTGATTTCTCATAGCGGGGCTGGGAAAACCACTCTGGCTGAAAGTATGCTGTATATTTCTGGTGCCACATCGCGATGGGGAAAGGTCGATGAAGGTACAAGTGTTTTGGATCACGATCCGGAGGAGAAAGAACGCCAGGTAAGCATAAATACTGCTATAGCCCCTGTTGAGTGGAGAAATTGTAAGATCAACCTTCTCGATACACCAGGTTACTTTGACTTTATTGGTGAAGTAAAAGTTGCTTTGCGTGCCGCTGATGTCGCTGTTGTTACCATTGAAGGTGTTTCTGGAGTGGAGGTTGGAAGCGAACTGGTATGGGGTTATGCTGACGAGCTAGATCTGCCTCGTGCCGTGTATGTTAACAAGCTGGACCGGGAGAATTCAGATTTCTTCGAAGTGGTGGAACAGCTATCCGAACATTTTGATGATAATTTTGCACCCCTTCACATCCCGATTGGAAAAGAAGATGATTTTTCTGGGGTAGTCGAGCTGTTATCAGAAGCAGCCTATACTTTTGATGATGAAGGCAAGGCGGAGGAGATTGAGATTCCCGCTGAGCTTGCAGATCAAGTTGAAAAGTATCGAGAAGAACTTCTTGATTCAATCGTGGAGCGTGATGATGAGCTGCTTATGATGTACCTTGAAGGAGAACAACTGGATCCCGATACGCTCTCTCAAGTATTAAAGGAAGCACTTGTTGAACGTGACATTACTCCAGTTCTATGTGGATCGGCTCTTCGAGGTACAGGCGTATCTACTTTCATGGACTTTGCGGTTGACTATCTGCCTGCTCCAGCTGATCTGCCTGATGCGGAAGGACTTCATCCCGAGACGGAGGATGAAATTTCCCGGGCAGCATCGGAGGACGCACCGTTCAGCGCATTAGCTTTCAAGACCATGACCGACCCATATGTTGGGCAACTGACTCTTTTACGTTTGTATTCTGGACGTGCACAGGAGAAGAAGGATGTGCTCAATTCCAGCAAAAATGAGCCAGAAGAGATGGATAAATTGTTCCTTCCCAGAGGGGAAGAGCAGGAGAGTCTGGAGGAGGCAATAGCTGGGGACATAATTGCTGTCCCAAAGATGTCTGTGAGCAAAACTGGTGACACTCTATGCAGTTCTGAAGATCCGATAGTCTTTCCTGGTATAGAATTTCCTGATCCAGTATACTCAGTTGCTGTTCGTCCCAAAGAACGGGGAGATGAAGACAAGCTGGGCTCTGGATTGAACAGGTTGGCAGAAGAAGATCCCACATTCCACACCGACAGAAACACCGAGACCAATGAGCAAATCGTCTCAGGTATGGGGGAGCTGCATGTTTCAGTCATGGCTGAGCGGTTAAATCGCAAATTTGGGGTTAACCTGAAATTATCACCTCCCAAAATTGCCTATCGGGAGACAGTCCGGAGACCTGCAGAAGCGCACTATCGGCACAAAAAACAGAGCGGCGGCCGAGGTCAGTTTGGTGAAGTCGATATTCGTCTTGAGCCTTTAGAGCGTGGAGCCGGCTTCGAGTTCGTTGATGATATTTTCGGCGGTGCAGTGCCTAATCAGTTTATCCCGGCCGTGGAAAAAGGGATTCGAGAAGCAATGGACGAAGGCCCGCTGGCTGGTTATCCAGTTACGGATATACGAGCGACATTATTTGACGGTGGATATCATCCTGTCGACTCATCAGAGATGGCCTTCAAGATTGCAGCTGCTCGAGCTCTCAGTCAGGCATTTATGGAAGCTGCGCCAGTACTGCTGGAGCCAATCCTCGAAGTTACTGTTCAGGTTCCTGAGGAGTTTATGGGAGATGTTATTGGTGACCTTAACCGCAAACGGGGCAAAATACTTGGTATGGAGCCGCGGGGTAAATTTCAAGTTGTAAAAGCCCAGGCACCCGCAGCTGAGCTGTCCCGGTATGCTATAGACCTTCGTTCCATTACCCAGGGTCGGGGTACTTTCACCTCAGAATTCATAACCTACGAAGTTGTTCCGGATCAGGTGGCCGAATCAGTGATAGAAGAAGCACAACAGGAAGAATGATAAGGTATCATTAAGCCGGGGCCGCAACAGCGGTTCCCGGCAACTGCTTAACGCTTGCTGCGCTAAACTTTCTTTCCCTACAACCCTTTTTACCAGGCGACGTTTTTATTAGGTCCGGTAAATGGAAGATCAGATAGTTTTCCTTGTGTTTTGTTGAAATGAGACAAAATTTTTCGAAAGGATGTTTACATTTCAGTCGTTGTGCTATAATAATAATGGTCAGAGAACATCAAACAACGACAGAAAAAGGTGGAGGGTGTCATGAGTGGCCAGTCTGTCGGATTATATAGAGAGATATCTCAGGAATATGCTGCGGGAAGCCAATAAGAGTATGATAAAAATCAAACGGGTAGAGCTGGCTGATCGTTTCCGATGCGTTCCATCTCAGATAAATTATGTTTTAAAGACCCGTTTCACTCCCGAAAGAGGATATCTCATCGAGAGTCGTCGAGGTGAAGGCGGGTACATACGAATTATCAAGATTTCCTCGGATTCTGAGCAGGATTTACTTATCAAAATATACCGCGCTGCCGGGGGTGGAGTAAGCAGGAAAAAGGCTGCCGGTTACGTGGATCGACTACGAGATGAGACAATCCTGACTGAAAGGGAAGCTGCTCTTATGCGGGTAGCGCTGGATGTCCGAGGTAGCGGTGGTATGACTGATGAACAGCGAGGGAATGTCCTCTGTCGTTTCATCAAAGTCCTTCTTCGGACATCGAATTGATCAAGGGGGATAGATTATGCGTTGTCAACGCTGTGGAGAAAAAGAAGCTACGGTTACAATAAGCCGCATAATCAATGATAACAAAGAGAAAATGACTCTGTGCAGTGATTGTGCAGCTGAAGAGGGGTATTTTGCCTGGTCTTTTGAGCCTCAGTTTCCGCTTCATAGTCTGCTCAAAAGCATGATGGCAGATATGGGGAGCACCCCGGCAGCCAGGCGTCTTTCTAAAGCAAAAACCTCTAAAGAATGTTCCACCTGTGGTCGCAGCTACGCTAATTTTTCACAAACTGGGTTTTTGGGATGTGGCGATTGCTATGAGGCCTTCTCAGATGCAATTCGACCGCTTCTACGGCGCATTCAAGGGGGCACTGTACACCGTGGGCGACGGCCCAATCAAACTGATGATTCCAAATCACAAACTCTGCACAGTGGGCAAAGCAGAGATGAAAGACTCAGTGATTTACGTGAACAGCTTGAAAAGGCAGTAGATCAGGAAGCTTATGAACGGGCTGCTGAACTGAGAGACATGATTATAGAGTTGGAGGAGAAGGACGATGAGTAACAAGCAACCGTCATTTTCCAAAAGAAGCAGCTACTGGATGCGGGGGGGCGGACCCTCGTCTGATGTGATTGTTTCGAGCCGATTGCGGCTGGCCAGGAACTTGAGTGATGTACCATTTCCACCGGAAATGTCACGTGAGCATGCACAAAAGGTACTTGAGCAGGCCGAACAGGTTATTGATAGTCTGAAATCCAGACAGGACTCTGGTTACAGATTTGTTCGTATGGACAGTTTGCCAGAGATTGAACAATGGGTGTTAGTAGAAAAACACTTGATAAGTCCCCAGTTGGTTCAGACAGCAGCACTTAGTGGAGTAATCCTGAGCGATGATGAAGCGGTTAGCATCATGGTTAATGAAGAAGATCACTTCAGGATTCAGTGCCTTTTTCCAGGCCTCAACCTGGATGAAGGAAAAGGGCTGGTATTGCGAGTGGACCAAAGACTCTGCAGCGTAATAGAACCAGCTTTTGATGAACAGTTAGGTTATCTGACCACCTGTCCGACTAATCTGGGAACCGGGATGAGAGCTTCTGTTATGGCACATTTGCCAGGGCTGGTAATGCTTGATAGATTAGATAAAGTTATATCCGGTTTGAGTGAGATCGGTGCCACGATACGCGGACTTTACGGAGAGGGCACCGATAGTCAGGGAGATCTCTTTCAAATATCTAACCGAGTTACCCTGGGACAGGATGAAACCGAGATTTGCAACAACCTTCATGCTGTGGTCAGTGAGGTAGTTGATAAAGAGAGATCCGCTCGAGAAACAGTTTACGGGTGCAGAAAAGAAGAATTGGAAGACAGAGTTTATCGTGCTTATGGTTTGCTTACAAATGCGCGGATGATGCCTACAAAAGAGGCAATGAGACTCCTGTCTGCTCTGAAACTGGGATTGGATTTAAATATCATTCCCCATGTTTCTGGCGAGACTTTCTCAGAATTGATGATAAACATGCGCCCAGCACTCATTCAGAGCCGGGCAGATTCCGAGTTAGATTCGCGTAAAAGAGATGTACGCAGGGCCACGCTTATCCGAAACACATTGCTTAACACCTGATGCTTTTATGAATATTCAGTGCAGAAAGCGGTTTTAAAATTAAAAGAGGAGGTCTCTATAGTGTTTGGAAGATATTCAGCGCGAGCACATAAAGTAATTGTACTTGCTCAGGAGGAAGCCCGTAGGTTGAATTATAATTATGTGGGAACTGAACACCTCCTTCTGGGTCTGATACGTGAGGGAGGTGGGGTGGCAGCTAGGGCCCTTGAGAATCTGGATGTTGATCTGGAAAAGGTACAAGAAGAAGTAGAGGATATTATCGGAGAAGGTAATACACCTGTTTCGGGTCAAATTGGCTTTACTCCCCGGGCAAAAAAAGTGGCACTGGAGCTGGCTCCAGAAGAAGCAAGAAATATGGGAAACAATTATGTGGGAACTGAACACCTCCTTCTAGGATTGATCAAAGAAGGTGAAGGTGTAGCTGCGAAGGTGTTGGAAAACATGGGGGCCGAGCTAGACAAAGTGCGAGCGGAGGTGTTGGAATTGCTTGGAGGACAGGGAGCAGAAGGTGCTGCCTCAGGTGGTGGTAAAAAACCCAAGCGAAAGGGTAGTAAAACCCCAGCACTTGATTCATACGGTCGTGATCTGATTGATATGGCAGAAGAAGACAAACTCGATCCTGTTATTGGACGCGACACTGAAGTGCAGCGTGTTATCCAGATACTCAGTCGTAGAACGAAAAATAACCCCGTGTTGATCGGAGAACCGGGCGTTGGAAAAACTGCAATTGTGGAAGGTCTGGCCCAACGAATAGTCGAAGGCAACGTGCCTGAGGTTTTAAAAGACTGCCGGATTGTTGCGCTGGATATGGGTAGTCTGGTTGCTGGTTCCAAATATCGTGGAGAATTTGAGGACCGGTTGAAGCGGGTAATGAATGAAATACAGAAGTCTGGTGACATTATTCTGTTTATTGATGAAATGCATACCATTGTAGGAGCGGGGGCAGCAGAAGGAGCCATTGATGCTTCTAACATCATAAAACCTGCACTGACTCGAGGAGAACTTCAGGCCATAGGAGCTACCACCATCAAGGAATACCGAAAACACGTGGAAAAAGACGGCGCGCTGGAGCGTCGGTTTCAGCCCATTATGGTGGAAGAGCCCTCTTTTGAAGAGTCAGTAGATATACTTCAGGGTCTTCGTGACAAATATGAAGCCCATCACAGGGTGGAGATCACCGATGATGCCATTGAGACAGCGATTCGCTTGAGTGACCGCTATGTGACCGACAGGTTTTTGCCTGATAAAGCTATCGATCTGATAGATGAGGCAGCTTCTCGGGTAAGGTTGGATGCATTTGTTGCTCCTCCAGGGCTGAAGGATCTGGAGATGCAGCTGGAGGAAGTGCGTACCGAAAAGGAAGCCGCGGTTCAGAGCCAGGAGTTCGAAACTGCTGCTGATCTTCGCGATCAGGAGCGCAAGATAAAAGAAAAGCTCAAAGAGCGAAAAAAGGAATGGGAAAAGGAGCAGATGACAGATAAATGCGTTGTCTGCGGTGAAGATGTAGCTTCCATAGTCGCTGATTGGACGGGTATACCTGTTTCTCGATTGACAGAGACCGAAGCGGAGCGTCTGATGAAACTTGAGGATATACTTCACGAGAGGGTTGTGTCGCAGGATGAAGCGGTTAATGCTATCTCTCGAGCCGTCAGGCGAGGACGCACTGGGTTGAAAGATCCTCGGAGACCCGTCGGTTCATTTATCTTCCTGGGACCAACAGGCGTTGGAAAGACCGAGCTGAGTAAAGCACTGGCTGAAGCACTGTTTGGCGACGAGGATGCTATGATTTCTATTGACATGTCTGAATATCAGGAACGTCATACTGTATCGAGGCTTTTCGGTGCTCCTCCTGGATATGTGGGTTACGAGGAAGGCGGCCAATTAACCGAGGCTGTAAGACGACAGCCCTACAGTGTGGTTCTGTTTGATGAGATTGAAAAAGCTCATCCTGAAGTATTTAATACCCTTCTGCAGATTCTGGAGGAAGGTAGGTTAACTGAGGCCCAGGGAAGAACCGTTGATTTCCGCAATACAGTTATAATCATGACTTCCAACACCGGCGCTGAACTCATCAGACGCGAAACCTCCGTTGGATTTAGAGCAGCAGATGAAGACGGTCCTATGGATTATGAGAAGATGAGAGATAAGATCATGGACGAGGTAAAGAAGACTTTCCGACCGGAGTTTTTGAATCGAATTGATGATCTCATAGTCTTTCACGCTCTCTCTGAGAGTGACCTCAAAGAAATCCTCGAACTGATGCTCATTGAGCTGCAGGAGCGTCTGGGAGAACAGATACGCCTTGCCCTGACGGATGCGGCAAAAGATGTCATTTTGGAAGAGGGGCACGATCCAGTCTATGGAGCTAGGCCATTGCGTAGAGCGATAGTTCGGCTGCTGGAAGATCCCCTTTCGGATGCCATTTTGGAGGACAGATTAGAAGAAGGTGATCGGGTAGTAGCCGATGCTGATGATAATAAGTTGAAACTAATGAGATGGGAAGAAGCGGAAAAAGAGGGTTTGAACTTTGAGCTGCTGCCGTATGATGGTGATGGTCAGTCGGAAGAGAGTTCCGCGCAGCCCGAGATATCTGGTGAATCAGGACAGCCTACCGCACCTGATCTGAAAGAAGCAGAAGAAAACTGAAAAACAAAGCGGCCCTGGCGGGATTTGTTGAACTCGGCCGGGGCCGCAACTTTAATTTGATATCATTATAATTGTCAGGATAGTCGGAAAATGCCCAATGTGTCCAACCGTTTGCACTCTTCTGTAAGGATCTCATTGAGATTCATGTCAAAAGCGTTGCAAAGGGCTGTAAGGTAGAAAAACTGCATGCCGACTTCAGATTCAATCGTCTCACGGCAGTCTTCGCACAGTTGTCCATCAATATGATCACTCATATATTCGGGGAGCTGTTGGAGGGAGATGTCCTCGGGGATATCTGGCTTTTGAGCATTTATAGTAATGCAACCACAGCTGGTTGTAGCTTTAGCGACGGCTCTATTTACACGGGCTCCTGCTTCCTGACACTTGGACAGAATGTCCATGATGCTTCTATGCCGGATGGTGCACTGGTCTACCAGGTGCTGAAAATCGTCTGCAAGAAGATCTTTCATGGTCAGCCCCCATTTTCCCGTTTATGACGTGTATGTTAATGCTTAATGCAATCAACAGTCGATCTGTTTGAATAAGATTATAATCGTTAAACGGTGGCATTGTCAAAGTTTGTTCGTGTTGTTACAGTGAGTATACCATATAGGGGTATAAGGTGTATCAGGTGGTTGGCTTTTTATGCGATATTCAGACAAAATGTTTAATTATCGATATATTAAGTAACGGTGGACCTTAACTTTGGAACTATACTGTTGTAAATTAAGCCTAAGGTATAGGAAGCGTTAAGGGGAATCAATGTGTTTATGTATTAAAATTCCACCCCTTGGGTATCATAGGGAGGACAGTAGTTTGATGGAACTTGAGGGGACTGTAAGGGAGGTGAAATCATGACCGAAAAAACGGATTCATCCAGTGAGGATATAATGCCTATTTCAGGTACTGTTCGTTTCTGGTTGGCTGTATTTGGACTGGTGTTAGGTTGCCTGGGAATGTTTTATTCATTGAGTTCTGTGGAAGTGATGCTGGGTTTTTCTCTCAGCCTGGTGCAGGCAGTGGGTATCATAGCACTTGGTGGTTTTATGGGAGCTGTTTTGGTTGCACTTTTGGCACCGCTTCTGGTTCTAGCAGTTATCAAGTTTGGACGATGGATGGAAGGCAAACTGATTAATGTCCCTCTCAGTGATATTGTGGTGGGGGCTGTCGGACTCATATTTGGACTTATAATAGCTAATCTTTTGGGATCTGCTTTTTCACAGCTTCCATGGTTGGCTGGTATTGTGCCCACCGTTGGTGCTGTGATTCTGGGCTACCTTGGATGGGTAATTGCGGTAAATAAAAAGCCTGACCTGATCTCCTGGGGGCAGACAGTGTGGTCGAATACTCCGGTATTCGGTACCAGTGATGTTGACCCCGCAACAGCTTCACAGCATTCAGATGCGGCGGGCTCAACTGAAGAACTTTCTGACAACCCCAAAATAGTTGATTCTAGTGCGATCATCGATGGTAGAATTGCGGATGTCTGTCGTACTGGTTTTCTGGAGGGGCCTCTCATTATACCTTCGTTTGTGCTGCAGGAAGTTCAGCATGTTGCTGATTCCTCGGATGAGATTCGAAGGAACCGCGGACGACGTGGGCTGGACATTCTGAACACTATTCAGGATGAGCTGGATATAGAAGTGAAGATATATCAGAGTGAAGGTGAACTCAACGGCGGCGATTCAGACGTTGATTCTCGCCTCCTTCGGCTGGCTCGACACATGAATGCCAGTGTTATCACCAATGACTACAACCTGAATAAGGTTGCTGTTTTACAGGGGGTAGAAGTGTTGAATATCAATGATCTGGCCAATGCCCTCAAACCAATGGTGATACCCGGTGAGAATATGGAGATCCAACTGATCAAGGAAGGTAAAGAAGCCGGGCAGGGAGTGGGATATCTGGAAGATGGAACAATGGTTGTAGTAGACGATGGTAGAGCCCATATAGGAGATACTATCTCTGTGGTAGTGACCAGTGTGCTGCAAACATCCGCTGGCCGTATGATCTTTGCTCGACCAAAAGACTTGGCCAATACTGCCCCTTGATATAAGAGGGGATTATAGGGGAGTAACCGGAAATGACATCTTTTTCGCTGGTGATAGCCGCTGCTGGCCGCGGCAGACGCATGGGTACGGTAGACAAAGTTTTATTACCCCTTGCGGGAAGGCCCTTGTTAAGTCATAACTTGGACTGTTTTGTGCAAATAGATGAGTTGAATGAGGTAGTGATTGTGGGCAGAGAAACGCTTCTGCCCGCAATTCAAAGCTTATTTAATGAGTATGATTTAGAGGGTAGAGTTATTGCTGGAGGCGATACTCGCATTGAATCAGTCTGCAGGGGATTAGAAGCGCTGAAACAGCCGAAGGATCTGGTTGCAATTCATGATGTTGCCCGGCCCCTGGTGACCCCAAAAATGGTGAGGCGAGTTGTGTCTGCTGCTGGAGATAGCGGAGCTGCTGCTCCAGCGGTTGCTGTCTCCGACACGATTAAGAGAGTAAAAGCAGAAAAGGATCATATCCCCGGACGGCGTGTCGATAACACTCTTGCCAGGGATCAGCTCCGAAAGGTGCAAACACCTCAGGTATTTTTACATAACTTGATACTGGAGGCTCACCGCTCCCTGGAAAGAAAGGATAATGATGCAGTACTGACAGATGATGCCTCACTTGTTGAAGCGCTGGGACATACAGTTCGCCTGGTTGAGGGATCGCAGAGAAATCGGAAAATAACTACCTGGCAGGATCTAACTATAGCTAGGTCGTTTATTGAACAGAAATGTCATCAGGTAATGGGAAATTCCTCTTCTGTTAGAGTTGGAGTGGGATATGACCTCCACCGCACTGGCTCAGAGCAGCCATTGATTCTTGGTGGAGTCAAGATACATGAGGCAACATCCGGTCTAATTGGTCAGTCCGATGCCGACGCTGCGCTGCACGCGATTGCAGACGCATTGCTGGGTTCATGTTCACTTGGGGATATTGGCAAGCACTTCCCGGATGATTTGCCAGAGTACAAGGATGCCTGCAGCTGCGATCTGCTCGCACAGGTGGCCCAGATGGTAAGGGAGGGAAATTGTCACCCGGTGCATGTGGACTTGACGATAATAGCTGAATCTCCGCGACTTGCTCCCTATGTGGAGAAAATGTGTAACAATATTGCAGATATACTTGATATTCCGAGAGATGATGTTTCTGTTAAGGCAACCACAAATGAGGGGCTGGGGCCTGTCGGCGAGGATTCTGCCATTGCTGCCCTGGCTGTCTGTACTGTACTTAAAAAATGAAGTGGGTGCGGTGAGAACCTCCTCCACAAAAAGGGGGGTTGCGCACCGTGTTACAATCCAACAAGGAATCTTCACTATTGGCGGGAAAGTATCTGTTGACCGCAATTGGTCTGCTTTTGTTTTTCTTTTCTGTCGTCAGGGTAGTCCATGCTGCTCGGTTTACGAATACCACAAGGGTGCAGTTTTCAGAAGAAGAAGTGACTTTTGAGCTGCGCTATATATCTGATTCAGAGCAAAAATATCTGAAATATTGATTGGTGGCGTGGTAGTTCTTCGAATTTGCGCCCCGGTTGGCGAATGGACGGTCAGAGAAAGAGGACGAGAAGTTCTTCGCCGCCTGGGCAGTCGCTCGTGGACTGAAGACAAAATACTGTTAATTATCCCGGCACCATAAACGGACATTTCGTTGTTTCTGTTGGTGAATCAGTTCTGGTGACCGTTGATTATGATACTGCCGCAATCAATAATTCTTCTGCTGGTGAATTGGCAGTGCTCTGGAGTAACTACATTCGTTCTGCCTTCGATATACATCCACTAGATTTTCCGTCTTCCAGCAAAGTCATAGAGAAAAAGGAATCTGGCAGGCCGGTGATAATGAAAAAGTCATGGTATAGAGAACGATTTGCTGGCCGTCCCACTGATAGTGGCACCAAATTCGCTTCCTTTCAGCTGAGAGCTGCTCACCGCTGGCTGGACTTTGGGACGAAATTGAAAGTAGTTTGCATGGAAACAGGACGATCAGTTAATGTACAAATAAATGATCGGGGACCGTTTATTTCAGGCCGACACCTTGATCTGTCACAAAAGGCAGCTGAAATGCTGGGATTGCGTAAACGGGCTATTGGTTGGGTGAAGGTATTCGTTGAGCAGATCCCGTAAAACAGAATCATTGCAGCGGTCAGTTGTATAAATAATCCTTTATGAGGAGTTCGCTGATCAAGCCTGTGTGATATAATCAGGGTGTTCAACAGGAGGTGAACATTTTGGTTTTAAAGGTTTTCAATAATTACAGTGGGAAGAAAGAAAAGCTCGAGCTCCCTGAGGATCGACCGGTCAAGATTTATCTCTGCGGCATAACTCCTTACAGCAATACTCATCTTGGGCACGCTCGTCCTTCAGTTTTTTGGGATTCTGTGGTCAAATATCTGCAGTACAAAGGGCTGGACGTTCATGTTGTACAGAATGTCACCGATGTAAATGAGAAGGTCCTTACCCGTGCCAAGCTGGAAGGTATCAGTGAAAGAGAAGTGGCTGAACGTTACAATCGCGAGTATGAAGAAGTTCTTGAAGCATTGGATGTAACCACCATTGATGAGTATCCCTGGGTTTCTGACCACATTGCGGATATCATTGATATGGTGCAGTCGCTTATCGAATCTGAACATGCCTATCAGGTTGATGGTGATGTCTATTTTGATGTGACCAGTTTTGAAAGATACGGGCACCTATCAGGTCAGAGCCTGGATGAATTGGTGGCAGGTGCTAGAGTAGAAGTTGATGAACGTAAGAAGCATCCGGCTGACTTTGCGTTGTGGAAAGAAGTCAAGGGGGACCAACCGGGTTGGTCCAGTCCTTGGGGCACTGGACGTCCTGGCTGGCATATAGAGTGCTCTGTACTGGCGTTGAAATTTTTAGGTTTCGGCTTTGATTTCCATGCCGGCGGGACAGATTTGATTTTCCCCCATCATGAGAACGAGGTGGCTCAGAGTGAGGCATATATGGACGACAGCCCATTCGCTAAATGCTGGGTTCATCATGGAATGATTACTGGTGAAGATGGAAAGATGTCCAAGTCACTGGGTAATTTCATCACTGTAAAGGACTTGCTGGATGATTATCGTCCCGAAGTTGTACGACATTTTCTCCTGTCGGCTCACTATTCCACTCCTTTGAAATATAGTGATGATCGCTTGCAGAAGTCGAAGAAAGCAGTTGCGAGGCTGATTACCAGCATGACCTCGCTCAGGCAGATGCTGAGCCAAGAGCCCGAGGATGATGTTCCTCTATCGGAGTCTGAATCTGAGACTATCTTTGATAAATCTGTTGATCTCAAAAATGAATTTTCGCGAGCTATGGATGACGATCTGAACACACCACAGGCCCTTGCCGCTGTTTTCGCTGCAGTTCGTGGGGTGAATGGAGTAATAAATGATCCTGATTTTGTTTTAAGCCAACCGGTGAAAGAGGCACTCGCCGATTTCGGCGATCAGATCGAAATCTGTGCCCGCATATTGGGAATATGGCCTCAGGAGGGAATTTCTGCAGAAGATGATGCCAGAAAGATAGACCAGCTGATAGGGGATAAAGATAGCGAGTTGCTCGAACTATTGATTGAGGTTCGTAAAGAGGCTAGGCAGCAAAAACTGTGGCCCATAGCTGATATGATACGTGATCGGTTGCAGGATATGGATATATATCTTGAAGATACTCCACAGGGAACGAGGGTCAAGACTACTCCTGACCAGTAAAGGTCTGGGGAGAAGTTGATACAGTGGGGAGGGGAATAGATGATGCAGGTTAAGTTGCTTCGGTATACCAGTCAGCCTGGAAAGGCGGTGGCTATGGCGGCCAGGCTGTGTTATTCGCCCGCAGATATTGATCAGCTGCAGGAAAAGCTCGATGAACAGGAAGTAGCACGTATGATACGGATGTTGTTTGATAGGGGACATTTATCTCCTTTTGAACATGTTCAGTTTACTGTTGGCATAGAGGGTCTGAGCCGTGTTGCATCTCATCAGTTAGTAAGATCACGGATTGCAAGCTATTCCCAACAATCTCAGAGGTATATCGAGCAAAAGGATTTTGAATCAGTTATACCTCCGAGTATCGAGCAAAATGAGCAGTTGAAGAAAGAGTTCATGGAGCATTTACAGTCGTCGCGCCGTTTGTACCGACGGCTTCGTGAGGCTGATGTACCGAAAGAAGATGCCAGATTTGTTCTTCCTCAGGCGACTGCCAGCAGTCTGGTGATGTCGAAAAATGCCCGTGCATGGCTGGAATGGTTTCATCTAAGGGCCTGTACGCGATCTCAATGGGAGATTCGAACCCTGGCTGAACGTATAATGCAACTTTTGAGAGGAGTTGCCCCCTACATATTTGAGTCAGCCGGACCACCATGTGTGAGTCAGGGGATTTGCAGAGAGGGCAGAGATAGTTGTGAGCGTATTCACGAGACCGAGGTCGAGTCACTTCCTTTCATCACAGCTTCTACCCGGGAGACCGAGTCAGACTAGCAAATATTCGATGGGAAGGTGTTCGTTTATATGAATCATGACCAGATTGAGGGACGACAACCTGTCAGAGAAGCATTGAGAGCACAGAAACGCAGAGTTCTGGAGATCCAGGTTGCCAGTGGGATACAGCGCTATGATATTGAGGAGTTGTTGGATTCTGGACTTCGGCAGGGAGCCGAAATTTCCTGGACGTCGCGTGACATCCTGGATAGGGAGGCGAAAACCGGAGCACATCAGGGGGTAATTGCTCTCTGTGAGCCCTATCCTTATGAACCTGTGAGTCAATTGATGGAGGCGGCGGCGCGGTCGGAATCTCCTCCATTTTTGCTGGTAGCTGCCCATATCAAGGATCCCCAGAACCTGGGAGCTCTCATTCGCACTGCTGAAACGGCGGGTGTCGATGGAGTTATTATCCCCAAGCGTCGGGCAGTAGGGATAACTCCTGCTGTGGTTAAAGCCTCTGCTGGCGCAACTGAACATCTTTCTATAAGTATGGTTACAAATCTGGTTCGCACGGTAAACCAATTGAAAGAGCGCCGCGTTTGGTTCTATGGAGCAGATATGAATGGGGAGACGCTATACGATGTTCGCCTGGATGGTGCTATCGGGCTTTGTGTAGGAAGCGAAGGTTCAGGACTACCGAGATTATTGAAAGAAAGTTGTGATGGACTGGTAAGCATACCTCTCTGCGGTTCAATTGAGTCATTGAACGTTTCAGCTGCTGGTGCAGTGGTAATGTTTGAAGTGGTAAGAAGGCGCCTGGAATGCTAGTATGAATTTTTTCACCTCAATTCTACTAATAATTAAAGAGGGAATCGCCTTTTTAGAATTGATTAATATCGGAACTAGTACACAAGGTTCTGAGATGGTTGACCTGAAAGCCTTGTGACAAGTATAATATGCAATGTGCTAACAGTTTATAAAGGTAGCAATTCCTACTCAATCTTAAAAACGGTCGGTTCATACTGGTCTAAGTCTTTCTTTATATAATAAGATTTGCCAATAGGAGACATACGTCGGCAATTGTTGTCATAGCTTTCATCATGCGTTACGGGATCCACAACCAGCATAATCCCAAAGTGAAAGTGGAGGAGAGATTTAGTGAGCACATTTCCTCAACCTGAACTTGATGTTTACCCTGCAGAATACGAAGCGATGGGAGACGAGGACTTAGTTGAAATCGCTAGGGCTGGCAGTAAACGGGCTCTGGACTTTTTGATGGTCAAATACAAAAACTTTGTGAAGGCGAAAGCTAGAAGCTATTTTCTGGTAGGTGCGGATCGTGAGGATATTGTTCAGGAAGGTATGATTGGACTTTACAAAGCTGTCCGAGATTTCCGCCCTGAAAAGCTATCTTCATTTAAGGTCTTTGCAGAGTTGTGTATTCAAAGGCAGATAATCACTGCGATTAAAACTGCGACGCGTCAAAAGCATATACCGCTGAATTCATACGTTTCCCTGAATAAGCCTATTTACGACGAAGAATCCGATAGGACATTGATGGATGTGCTTGAAGGAAGTCATATATCTAATCCAGAGCAGCTGCTCATTTCCCGGGAAGAGTTTAACCAGATTGAAAAAAGAATGGGTGAGATGCTCAGTGATCTGGAGTGGCAAGTATTGATGGCTTATCTTGATGGCAAGTCCTATCAAGAAATTGCAGATCAAATTGGCCGACATGTTAAGTCAGTGGATAATGCTTTGCAGAGAGTCAAACGCAAATTGGAGCAGTACTTACTGGAAGATGAACAGAACTAAAAATGAACTCTTGAATATATTCTGCTTTATCGGGATGGCCTCAGGCCATCCCTTTTTACCTGTTGATGATTACAGTTGTGGAATCCCCAACAGATTGGTGTTCCGACTCTGTTTCTTGCGAATAAGGGGTTTTACAGTGAGTGCCGATTTTCGCATCTTCCATCAGAACCTTCTTCAGCATATACACTTGTTATATTGCTCATTATATTGATCTCCCTGACATTGTTCGGATGTTCAGCGGTGACAGTCGAGCACAACTCCTCAGTGGAGCAATTCACCGGACATCTTGATAAGCACATCCCTTCGTTTATGGAGACATATGAAATCCTTGGAGCAGCTGTTTGCAGTTGCAACCCTTCTCTCTTCCGTATTTGTTGCCAGGCCTGGTGAAAAATCCAGTTCGAAATAGAAGGTAAGGTAATCTGAATGATTCGGCTTCTACACTACATCCCCACCATGTCTCTGGACAGTTTTTTTCACCTTTGGAAGCTGAGGCCTCGCTGTGAATGTAGTTAATATGAAGGGTGCAGAAGGGACTGTTGAATGAGTGAGGGACATTACATACAGTGAGGATATAAATGCCCCCAGCAGTCCGAATAGTCCTCCCACAGTCAGATATGCAGGATACCTACCTCCTGCGAACAGAGGAGGGAAATGATTGAAAGAAAGGATACCAGAGTGGTGAAAGTACACTAAAAAAATGCCCAAAACTGCACCTATTAGACCTCCCAATAAGGTTTGGGACATTTCCTTTCCGCTTAAAAAGAGATTGCTGGCCAGGGCTCGCTCGGGATCTTTCTCTTCGGCTTTCAACAACTGCCCGGAACCCCAATTTTTCTTCTCTATTTCCGCCAAAGCTGATAACGCATCTTTTTTATCTGGGAAGGTAGCTACCAGTTTACTAATACTAATTTCCTCCTTTGCGATGCTTCATTAACTCGTCCAGTTGTACCAGCAGATCTGTTGATATAATATCGCCTACTATCCAACCCTTATTTAACCGTTTATTAATATGACATTGTGCAGTGGGTCTTATGTCTTTTAGCATTGCTGCGGCTTCTGCACTTACACTCCCGTCATTTAACCATATTAACGGCCCTCCATTGGCTCGATGTGCCATTGCTGATGCAGTAACTGCTTTGACAGGATGCTCAGGATCTGCAAAAGTAAGGGTGCGTCCTGGATCGCTTATCCCCCACCCCACCACGAGGGGAGTTGCGTCAACCCACCACCTGGTTTGCTCTCCGAGATCGAGGTATCGAGCAAACTGAACAGAAAAAGATGCAGGATCACTACCTGGAATCCGGTGAGTGGGCCCAAAATTACCCAATAGACCTGCTGCTTCGCCCGAAATAATTTCTTCTGGGGCCAAAATATAGGTGTATGCTCCGCCTGGTCTCAAATCCAAAGCTCGTTTGGTCGCGCTGGGAATAGAATCTGTTTCAGCAAACAACACTGAATGTCCGCTGCGGGCAGCCCAGTATGCTCCAGGGATTGCATATTCTGGTGACTCCAGAGGTACAATCAATATCTCACTGGGATGATCGCCAGTGAGAACTGCCAGGTAATGATCGATTCTCTCAGCCAATTCCTCAGGTGAATCGGCTGCTAAATTACGCACCTGCATCTCCAATTCACTCTGTATTTTCTCCGCTATAGACGGGGAAAAGTCACCGCACAAAATAACCTGTGCCTGGGCATCTGCGGGAACTCCTGCAGGGTTCAGACGACGCAGCTCCTTTTTTACCTGGTCAGGTAAACGCTCGGATGGTATGGGCAGAATCGGACCATTCACCGGGGGTCCGCTCAATCGTCCCGCCAGAATTCCGGCCTGCCAGTCATCCTTGGGTATTAATATTACTGCATTTGGTTTTGCAGCCCCTCCTGTTGCTGGATAGCTCACCTGTGCAACAGATAAGCCTACTGAGATGGGATCAACCCCGGGTATACGTCTGACCGTCACAAGTGCTTCCTCGAGAGTTGACTCTTTTGTCTGTGTATTGAAATCTGGAAACTGAGCAGCCGGAGGTAGCAAATGAAGCACTAACAGGATGACAATTATGAGTGCTCCTGCAAGATAGCAGAATATACGCAGCCGTCGCTGCGATTCACCATATTTGGTCGTTTCTTGAGAATATCTTTGATTCATGATTTCTCTCCTCAAAAGACATCGTATTTCTGATTATTCAATGCCCAGTAGTAGCCAAGGGGTAGAGTGAAAATCAATGCAGAGACTCCAGCCAGTGAGGTACCCCCCCACCAGGCAACTCTTCCAGCTGCCGGAGGCTGCAGAATATATAGATGTTCAAACCACCATAAGGCTGCAGCAAATATAATAGATGCCAGTGTGATCATCGAAAATGTAATGAACCAATTGGATTTGAGAATCTGTCGGTAATTTGAAGCACTATTTTTGATCCTGATTCCAGGTTCTATTAATAAAATGCCCAATCCAGCTGCGAGAAAATAGCCAATTGTAACAGACCATATTCTGGGGTTGCCAAACCAGAATATTGAACCTGTGGTCAGTGCAAGCTGAGGGGTTGTGGTGAGTATACTGAATCTTGCTGCGGCGATCATTCCAACAGTAAAAGATACCAGTGCAGCTGATTGAGATATTGCGGATGTAGAGATAGTTCTATTTGGTTGTGAAGAAATCGGAGGTTTATCTCCTATGTAACTCAAATAATAGGCCAACAGGCCCACGGGACCCACTGTCAGGCCTGCCAGAACCCAGAGCAGACGCACCAGTTGATTCATCTGCTGCCTTCTCATCACAGAGTGGCACCAGATCCATAGTCCAATTACCCAGCTTGAGCCTAACCACACAATGAATAAGGCCTCCAATCCGCTTACACTATTTTGATCGTGGGTCAGGTATGGAGCAGCAGTATTTATATAGTTGATACGAGCTTGTACCGGCCAGGGAATCGCTTCCTCATCTCCTGCAATCAAGGTGTGGTTGAAAGGGCTTCCTGTCGGCCCGAGAGTCCAGCTAGGCCTTATACTCCATAAGAATGTCTCCACGGCTGGACAGAGCCAGTCAGACGTCAGCAGCGTTGGACCAGTCCACGCTTCGGACAAGACCTGAGCCGAGGCCAACAGCTGAGCAGGATAACGGGGGTTTCCAAGCAGCAATATCTTGTCGCTGTGTTGTGTTTGTTCGCTGTACCAACCAAATTGTGTACCGGTATCAAAGTAACGTGCTACGGCCAGGGAATGCTGCTCAGGAGTTGCTCCAGCAACCCGGGTGATCTGGCCTAATCTACCTAGATCTTCAGCTGCGGTGTTGCTTGCCAGGTGTAATGGAGCGGTCAGATACAGATTCAGCTCGGTGCCTTTTGGCAGCTGGTCCTGCAGCTTTTGCAGGGTTTCAGTAACCGCCTGAGATGGCCCATCAGAACGCAAAGGAAATATGGGATCACCGGTGTAGGTAAGCCAGGTTGCCAGCGGCAACCCAAACCGGTAGTCATCTTCGCTTATTAGAAGCACACGTTCTGAAGTGGAATTTAGATTGAGGGCATCAAAAAATTCTTGCAATTTCAAAGCGAGCCTTTCGTCGTCTGCAGCAGAAAGCTGATGAGTTTTGAATTGTTGAGACAATATAGATTGAATTTCAGAAGTAAAACTTCCCAAAAGCAGAATCTGTATTCCATTGCTGCCTGCTCCAGTTGGTCTCAGTTCTTCTAATGCAGATACAGATTCAGAGCATGGCTCTTCATCTGGAGGCAAGAGTACATGAGCTGCCCGCACTGGGGGAGCGGATAGACGTAGAGCGTACAGGGCGGCAAATGGGTCATCGACAGGGGCAATAACCACCAGAGGAGGTGGCTCGCCCGATCCTGAAAATCTCATTTTAGCCGTTTTGATGCTTAGAGAAGTAGCATCAGTACTTTTTAATCGCGTGGTATGAGCAGTGAAACCTAACTGTTCTGCTGATTTGTCGCTTGGAGCTGCCATTCGAAATGACACATAATCGTATATCAAATAAAAAGGGGCGCTTAATAGTAAAAAAATAAGCGCGTACAGAACAATTTTACCTGCATAGTTCATCAGCATCACCCGGAGTCAGTGTACCCAATGAAGTTGCAGGTTATCATAATTATTCATCCAGGTGTTGGACGTGTTCAAGTCCAGCACTGAACAGCTGCAGTACGTGTTGGTCCTCCAAAGAGTAAATTGATTTTCTTCCGTCGCGGCGGTATTTCACCAGACGCGCGGACCGAAGAACGCGAAGATGATGAGAGATATTGGAGACGCTGCTTTGCAAAAGAGCAGCTATATCGCAAACGCAAAGTTCTTGTCTGGAGAGCAAAAAGATGATTTTTGCACGTGTTTCTTCTCCCAAAATGTTAAAAAGTTCCGCAAGATCGCCCAGTTCAGGTATATTACCTGCAAAAAATTCAATTTTTTCATCATCAGGAGCCCATACTTCACAGACATCATCTGCTGCTTTATTCTTGTTTTGCGGCATTTTTTCACCTCCTGTTGTTATGTTGTATGAGGATGAGTGCATTTTCCACTCTATCTAAATCTGAAGAATGAGGTCTCCATAACTGCAACCTTCAAATTCGTTGGTTTCAAAAAACTTTCGTGTACGGGGAACGTCATCAGTCAAGAGAACTACCTGGCGCACGTGACTGTAAGTATCCAACATTTGTTTTAGCAAAGTGCTGCCAATAACACGCCGTCTGTGCGATTTAAGAACAAGCAGATCCGGATGGTTTGACCATCTCCTATGGCTCGAATCAAACCAACCAACTTACCACCCTCTCGTCTCAAGCGGTTATCACAGCCAATGAACTCTTTATCGCCTTCATGAGTCGGTGGAGAGCTTCAGTATAAGAGGACCATCCTGCATCATTATAGAGATTTTCCACTGATTTTTCTGACAAGTTCTCAACAGATTTATAGTCAATCTTCAACTGTCTTAGCCTCTTGAGTTTGCTAGCCCGCTTCTCATCCAACTTACCTCATTGGATATGTCTCTAAACAAGCATAACGAGACCTTCAATAGTGATCAAGGGTAACCTGTTTTGCCTTGATTCGGCAGTTCGAACCGTTTCAAACCCGGGCAAAAAAGAGATTTGCCTGTGGTTTCGGGCAAAAATTGAAAGAGACAGGAAAATATGGTCTGATCGATGAAGTAACTTATACTATCCGTGCGATGATATTTTGCTACAGATATTTAGAATGGAGACGATTGGTGTGATGATAATATGAGTCAGGTGGAAGAGTCCTATAAGATTCCACCCAACCAGCGTGACAAAGTCAGAAACCTGATAGAGAAGACTCTTGAAGGAAAATACGATGAACGCGAGGAACCTCACTGCGAGTATTGCCTTCAGTATGAAGAGGATGACCAGCGGTTGATTGTCCGTCAGTTTTCAAATGGTACCCTCCAGATGCAGGGTAATGCCGTGGAGAAACACAGCGTACTGGTTCAATATCTTAAAAATCTACTGAAACAGGGCTGTAGCAACCGGCATTCTCCACGACAAATAGAAACAAATCTATGTCCGTTTCCTCATATTGGAACAGATGAAGCAGGCAAGGGAGATTATTTTGGTCCTCTAGTCGTGGCAGCGGTTCATTTGGAGCCAGAGGAATGTCGATTGGTCAGGCAGTGGGGGATGGGAGATTCCAAGACCATCAGTGATAAACGCTGTAAGCGGCTGGGGCAAAAACTGAAAGAAAAACTTTCTGATTCGGTCGCATTTCTGGTCATTCGGCCAAGCGAATACAATGAGAAATATAGTGAATTTCAAACTAAAGGGAGGAATCTCAACGATCTGCTTGCATGCGCCCACCTGCAGGTAATCGAACAGCTTATCAGTAAGCTGAATGGCAGTTTGCAAAAACATCAGGTTCTTGTGGATAAATTTGCTAATGAAGATTTGCTGGCATTTTATCTGTCTGAACATAGTTCTCTGAGCGGCAGTATTGACCTCAAACAGGTAGTGCGAGCAGAGAGAGATGCTGCAGTTGCATGTGCATCGATACTTGCCAGGGCTGTATTTTTGGAGTGTTTAGATGAGATCTCAGAGCAGGCCGAGGTGGATTTACCAAAAGGCGGTGGAACTCAAACAGTAACCGCTGGCAGGCGCCTGGTCAAAAAGCATGGAGAAGACTTTTTATCGTGTGTTGCCAAAATACACTTCTCAAATACATCCAAAATTTTTACTTGATGTTGAGAAGTTGCTTCTGAGAGGAGATCTTGCTGTGAGTAGGAGCGAAAGAATCTGGCGGCTGCTGAAAATACTGCATTTGGCGGCGAACAATGAGAGATTAAACGCAGCCAAAATGTCGGAACAATTGGGAGTTTCAAAAAGAACTTTTCATCGTGATCGTAAAGTATTAGAAGAAGCTGGGCTGCCAGTAGCATATGATGGGGAAGGATATCGATTGGTTGGTGGGCCTTTTTTGCCCGCTGTACAGCTCCGTTGGGATGAGGCCTTATCGCTGATGCTTGCTGTCCAGGGAGTCCTTGAGGCAGAATCTGTACCTTTTTCTGATTCTCTACGTGAGGCTCTCGACAAAGTTCAATCAGGGATAACTCCCCAGGTTCACCACAAGATAACTCAAGTAGCTAGTGAAGTACAGATTAAGCCTCGACGTATGGTAGACATGTCTGCTCACCGTGGAACTTTTCATAAATTGTGTCAGGCAATTGAAGAGCACAGGGTGGTCAAGATTGATTACCTTGGGCGCAGTGACAGGGAATCCACAATCAGAAATATAGAGCCGATGGGAGTTTTTCAGCGCTGGAGGGCTTGGTATGTGGTGGCCCACTGTCGTCTGCGCAGTGACATTCGCATTTTTCGAATTGATCGGATGTCAAGTGCTAGAGTAACCGGTGACAGATTTGTCCCACAGAGAGGATTTGATCTGGATGAATTTCTGGCCGAGGCGTGGCTTGTAGAACATGGTGACCCCTGTCAGATTCGAATCCGATTTTCCGGTGAATCGGCACGGCTGGTTACAGAACTTGACTGGCATCCTTCACAGAAGATAATCAGTGAAGGAGACAGCCATGTTGTTTTACAGTTTTATACAAGCGGGCTGCGCGAACTTGCAGATTGGGTTATGGGTTTTGGAGCTGAAGCAAAAATCCTCGAACCTCCAAAGCTACGAGAAATGGTGGTAGAGACCAGCCGCGAGATCCTTGCTGTGTACGAGGGACCATCATGAATGTATCTGCATGACTATAAGAAGATAAGTTGCTCTCGGATACTACGCTTGAATTAATTATCGAGACGTTTCAGTAAGTTTTCCACCATATCCATTCGGAAACTGGGTATTTCAAAATTTTTCTGAAGTTCATTGAGAGCATCATCCAAATCATTGTTATTTACCAACTTGCGAGATTCAGCGGAGAAATCCTGTAAGAACTTTACCTGTTCAGTTAAAATTTCACTTCCGCCAGGTTTTCCGTGCCCTGGAATTACATAATCTGCTTCCCAGCCAGCCAGCTCATTCAGAACGTCTATCCATTGGCCTAAATTACCATCGAGCATAAACGGAAATCGTCCGGAGAAAACCAAATCGCTGACAATCAATACTGATTTTTCTGGAATATGAACAACTGTGGTGCCAGGAGCGTGTCCACCGACTTCAACCAGTTCCATGCTGATGTCTTCGAACCGCAATTTCAATTCATTTTCAAATGTAATATCAGGTAGCGGAAGGGGCGCATTATTTTCTGTGAGAGTACTCCATTGATTTTCTAAACGTTTTTTCATCAGTTCATAGGTTGTTTCTGTAGAAATTGTGGGAAATTCAAAGGAACTATTGCCAAACGTGTGATCTGCATGGTAGTGAGAGTTGATAACCATGTACACTGGTTTAGCAGTCGTTGTCTTTATATGTCCTAAAAGCAGCTCACCATCTTTTGGAGTGCGCATGGTATCTACTACTACAGTGCCACGAGCTGTTGAAATAAAAGCTGCGTTCACGGTTTCTTCGGCATCACTAACCATATGTACATCTTTAGTAACCTGCATTAAAATATACCTCCTTCATTTTGTGAAGCAATCGCCTTCATAGATGTATTCTGTAATTAACCCAAAAACCCTGTCAGAAAAGAATATGGTTTTATTTTTTGAAAAAGTATGTCATTCTATATGGATTATTTCCAGCATACAGCAGGACAGGTCTGTCCAACATATATCTCGAGGAGGTGAGGCTACTTTGACTACCGGTACAAAGCTGCACCAGACCATCAGTCAGCTGAAATCGTGTGCTGGTAATCTGCAGGGTTTTGCACTTGATACTGATGATCCGCAGGCCAAGCAGATGTTTACCAGTGCATCCCAGCAGCTCGATCAGATAGTTAATCAGGTTAGCTCCCGCACTAATTATGTCGAGCAGCAGGAACCAGGATACAAGATGACTGAGATGGCTCAATCTGCTCAGCAGCAGCAAAGTCAGCAGAACAATCAGCAGCAGCGGCAGCGGGGACAGCAGCAACGACATGGTCGTCAGAACAATCGACGGCCGAAACAGCGAAGACGTTACTGAGTTTCGCTGAGACCGGGAAAGTGAAGTAGCAGATAAATTAGGCGGCCTTTCTGGCCGCCTAATTTGTATAATAATTTTGAGACAGGATATTAAAATGACAGCTGCTGATAGTCATCCCATTTAATTTCAACATCAGCTTCTTCCTGGAGCTGTTCCATTATCTCCTGAGGATCGGGTCCATGCTCTCTTTGATATTGATCGATGACTTCATCTCTGACCTCGTCGAACTCTCTCATTTCGGATTCCTGTCTTTCGGTAACTTTGATGATGTGGAAGCCGTGTTCAGTTTCGACGGGTTCACTTATCTCTCCGATTTCCAGCTCAAAGGCGATTTCCTCGAACTCTGGTACCATGGATCCTCGGGGGAATAGACCTAATTCCCCGCCGTCTTCAGCTGAGGCAGTGTCCACAGAGTGTCGCTCAGCAAGTTCGGCGAAGTTTGCGCCATCTTCCAGTTCAGCCTTAATGTCTTCTGCTTCATCCTTGTTACCCAGTAAAATGTGAGATGCTCGAACTTTTTCTTGTACCATGAAATCTTCTTTGTTTTCAGAGTAATA
>CAZRFK010000018.1:0-27597 GCA_964599275.1 uncultured Clostridia bacterium | reverse complement strand
TGTTAATAGATATTTGACTATTTAACCTTCTGTATTATACGAAGACCGAAGAACATACTGTCTACCTGACCATCAGGCCCTGTCAAAAACTGCATTCGAGTTTCCTGCCCACGGCGCATAACAGCAACACTATCTACGCCGCTTGGCCGCAGACATTTACGTTGTCCATTCATCTCCGCATAGAGCTGATCATCATCGAATTCGATGGATATCTCTGCACCCTCGCCTGACTGATAAACCCCAACAAATCGTTTCAGTTCCTCTGCATCTGCATCATATTCGGGCTCGACACTCTTGGGGGTATCCACAGGTAGCCCTAACAGCAGATTGGCAGCGCCCATCCAGATTTTAGCGGCTGGTACTCCCTGTAGGTTTGCAGTAACCATGATTGTCAGACCCTTTTCTGGAATAAATCCAAACTGGGAGGAAACTCCCTTCAGGCTGCCACCGTGCCCAATTAAATTAACACCGTGATAATCGGGTCGTACCCTCAAACCATAACCATAAAAAATCTTCCGACCACTGGGGAAGGCTCCGGAACGCATTAGGGCTACACCCATTTGTGATAAGATACGTTTGTTGTCAGTGCTTAAGCCGCGCCTGAGATGCATCTGTCCATATTTCACCATATCCAGAACGGTTGATCGAAGGAATCCTGCCCCTAACATGGCTGGAGCGTGCTGCCATTTTGGAGCAGCAAGGACTTCATCATCATTCGTCGTATAAAGCTGGGTAACATCATCTGAGGTTTCTACGAAATCCAGGTCGAATGTGCTGTTATTCATATTCAGAGGCTCTAGAATTCTTTCGGCAACAAAATCCTCAAATGGTTGCCCGCTAACCCTCTCAACAATACAGCCAAGCAAGGAATAGGCATCGTTAGAGTAGCTCAGCTGCTTCCCGGGAGGTCCTAGCAGCTGCAGATCACGCTGGCTCAGAAAGCTGAGCAGCTCAGCATAAGTGTCAATTGGTGGGTGATCCGTCCAGTCTTCCCACTTCCCCTTGTCTTTCAACAAATCAACTGTGGGATCCCCCTCCATGCTCCTGACCATGCAATAGCGTAAAGCTGGAGTTGGTGGGAGTCCAGCAGTATGATTAATGAAATGTTGAATGGTCATGGCATGATTATAAACATCGTTGGGTACTTTGAACTCAGGCAGATATTTTACCACCGGATCACCTATGGAAAGCTTTCCTTCTTCCTCCAGAATCAATACAGCCAGTGCGGTAAACGATTTTGTCACCGACGCCATCCCGTAGATTGTCTCGTCAGTCGCTGCCAGGTCCTGTTCGATATTGCGTTTGCCGAAGCCTTTTGAGTAAATTATTTCCCGTGCGTCAGCCACCGCAACTGATAAACCCGGAATATCGTGCTCTTCCATAATACCACAGGTAAAGTCTTCAAATTCATCTATCCAATTATCACTGCAGCTGCTCATTTGCAACCTCCTTTGAAAGTACTTTCGAGAGTGGACGAGATTCCTGCCCAAATCTATTAATAACACCATCCGCTTCAATGTTAACTTTCTGTATTTATGCACCTATTCCTTCAGCAATTATCTCCACGGCGGCCGTCTTGCCTCTATCAAAAATACAGCGTCAAAAAATACACTACGTTTCCGAACGCTATGAAATCCGACCGAATGAAGACTGCAATCAAGTCTATGTGGAATTTCTTGACCGAATAATCTGTACAGTCCCCCCGATAGAAAAGACACCAGACGTCCGGCAGGACTGTCAGATGCAACATGCTCCAAAAGGACTAGTCTCCCTCCTGGTTTCAACAATTGAAAAGCAATCTGAAGGGCTTGCCTGGGTTCTTCGAGAGAACAAAATATAAATGAACCAATTATACAATCAAAAGTCTTGTTGGGCAGCTTTTTGTGCAGATGATAAATATCAAAACAATGAAGCTCAACGTGATCCTCGAATTTTGCGGCGCGGGTTTGAGCTTTACAAATAAGGTGAGGATTTTTGTCAACTGCCACAATGTGAGCGGCATCGGCAGGATAATGTTGAATATTCAATCCGCTTCCAACCCCCAGCTCCAAAAGCTCTCTGCCGGAAACCAGTTGGAAAAGCTGCTTCCTCCAGCTACCTACTATCAGACAATCGGTCATCCTCAACAGTAGGTCGTAGGCAGCTGCGGAAAAACCTTCAAACATTCCAATCTGTCCTCCCGTAGTTTTATCTAAATGCCGATAAAGAAGCATATCATCCTGTGAAATGATTTATTCTGTTGGAAAGCAGGAGTTTCTAAAGTAAAAAAAGCGGTGAGGATAACCCCACCGCTTGTGTTGGCGGACTTGCTCAGAGCATCGAGGACGGGCCAGGACCCAGCTTCTTGACTTCTACCGCTTGCAACCCCTTGGGAGTGTCGGTAACTTCGAACGAAACTTTCTCGTTTTCTTCCAGAGTCTTAAATCCTTCGCCTTCAATTTCTGAATAGTGTACAAAAACATCTTCCCCGTCATCGCGCTCGATAAATCCATAGCCTTTGCTGCTGTCAAACCATTTTACTGTTCCTTCTGCCACTTAATATACCTCCAAGAGGACGTTATCTCACTAATCTGTCAATTATAGGGATGAAGCAAAAGTAAGTCGTCCCGTAGTTAGTTTTCTTATGTCAGTACAAAGACCGACAAAGTTGGTTTAAACTTCATCCCAACCCAACATAGGTAATTGTACAGAATTACGCCGACAATTGCAATGGTAAGTCGACAAATAATTATTCGGCACAAAAATCCCACGTCGATTACTATTTATTATGTTCATGTAAACAGGATAAATGTGTCTTGGTTTGATAGGCAACCAATCATATTGAATACATCACATTCCAGGTTCTGGATAAACACAACCATTGATTCACTTTATGCATCTATCCTAATAAACTCAGCAGGAAAAAGCTCCATTCTTCGTAGTCTTAGATATGAGCCGCAGACAATTCAAGCAAAGCTCTGCGGCTCAAATGCTGCGGTTTTATCGATATCGATACCTCTGTCGGCTGGATTTGCTGCAGGGCTGACGCCGGTTAATTCGCTTCAAGACTTCCTCAGTCAGAAACCGCAATGCCTGCTCCTTTTCTCCTTGTTGACATATTCGTTCGATTTCTTTTACCTGTCGGGAGTTAAAAACAACAAAAGTTCGACTCATGATACCAACCCCTTTGAAAAAATGTTCAGTCCATAAATTGGAGTTATGGGAGAATCACTTCGACTGTCTGGGCATACTGCCACTCTACTTGCCATCTTATGCGAAAAACTGGTTAACGTAATTGACAAATAAATATGATATTCAGAGCAAGAGATAACAACATAAGTATGCCCCTGATAATAGATAAAACTGCCGCAACACATTACGTGCAATACTCTGAGGTGGTATCAAATCCTGCTGTAGTGTACCAACAGAACAAAATAATGCCTTCTGAAAGCAGGTTTCATACGCGCCACAAAAACTACTTAACCGTCTCTGATGCATCGAACCTGTTTGAAATCATCCACAAGGTTGAGTTCCTGTAATTTCTCACCTGTTGGAAAGCCAGTTTCAGGATCCCAGGAACGAGCCTTGTAATAATCGTCGACAAGTCTTTGGATGTCTACCGTTTCACCAGCACTTGGTCCCTGCTCCAACGGCTCAGATACAAAACGCTCGGGAAGTGTATCCTGCTCAACTCTGAGACCATGACCCAGATTGTACAATCGTTCCAGATTAACAATTCGTTCTCCGGCAAGTTCCAACTGTTCAGCATCCATTGGTATTCCCGTCAGGGACTGGTACAGCTGGGCAGTAAGCTCATGGTCTGGTAGTTCCATGTTATTAAAAGTATTCTTACAAACTTCCAGCCCATCTGATATGGCAGCTTTGTTTTCAAAATGGCTGACCAGTATTCCCTTTCCACGGTTTTTCAGGCGGTAAGCTATTTCAGCAATACCGAATCTTTCGAGTGCCTCCTCTGCATCTTCACTGAATTCAAGCCACGGCTCTGATCTGAGGTGATCGCCACCTCGAGAAGCAACAGCTACCCCGAGAGCATACCCTTTCATGCCCCGCGGGTCTGCCTGGAAAATTTCCAGACCTTTAACATGCATTACCAGGCGAGAAGCCTCCTCTCCCAACTCGGCAGCACCCTGTACGGCCCCATGTTTGAACAAGGCCCCAAACCCGGTCACCTGTGCGATCTCTCGCAGTAATTGTTCGGCAGCCTCCACATTTCCAAAATTCAACTGTAATCCGCCGGTATCGTCCTGGTCAATCAAACCGCGTTCATAACACTCCATAGATACTGCCACGCACTCCGAAGCTGTAATAACATCAATGCCCTGTTCATTACAGTAATCTGCTGCCCATAAACTCCAGGCTAAATCCGAAATCCCCAATTTGGAGGTGAAACCGGCAAGTCCCTCAAATTCTGGACCTTCCATCTTTATCTGTCCCTTAACATCCAAAGCTCTGGAGCACGGGATGTTACATCCATGACACGCCTTCGACCTCGTTTTGTATGTGCGGGCCAGCGTTTCGCCACTTACCTTATCAATACTGCAAAAAACCCCTGAAGTGTAGTGATTAGTGCTGAGCGCACCGAGATCATTCAAGGCATTCATCAATTTTGTAGTTCCCAGAAAGGTACGTTCAAGATATTCTGGATGCTGATAAATCTGTTCATCCAGGCGTTTCAATAAAGATGCAAATCTTTCAGGTTCTGCAGCACTGACCGGGGTCTGCCCGCGAACCGCTATTGCCTTAATGCCTTTGCTGGCCAAAAGGGTACCCATTCCGGTGCGAGCAGCAGCCCGAGCAGCATTGGTGAATAGTCCAGAAAACCTCACTCCTCGCCATGCCGCAGGACCTGTTGAAAGAATCTGCCAGTCCGAGCCTGGCAAAACCTGCTCCACATGATTGATAGTTTCTTTGATGGTAGCCTTCTCTATATCCGGAACCTTGTGATAAGTCACTGTATCATCGGTTATGGATAAAACACCGGGCTCACAACTTCTACCTTTGATAACCAGCTGATCAAAACCACATGCTTTTAACTCAGCCCCCCAAAAACCTCCAGTATTGGAATCTCCCAGCAGGCCGGTCTGCGGTGAGTGACCGGTGACATTGAGACGTCCTCCACCTGAATACAGAGTACCGGCGAAAGGTCCAGTTGCAAAAATTATTGGATTCTCGGGGCTTAACGGGTCAAGCTCGAAATTCTGGTGATCAAATAGATAACGCACATTGAGTCCGCGTCCCCCCAGATATTTTCTGAGAAGTTTTTTCGACAACTGTTCAACCTCAACATCAAGTGCAGGTAATTCGACCACAAGCCTCCTTTGCGCATAACCCTTAACGGAACCCTGAAGGGGTTCGATTTGGGCTTTATCAATTGTCTTCTGATTCAACTCCTTCACCTCCCATATCTCCAAACATGGCCTTTGCAACCCTGTTATCTTTCTGAGTCTGCGCTGTACCAAATCTGACTGCTCCGGTAGGGCACTTGCGGACACACATCGGCTCGCCACCACACAAGTCACATATCAGGGGATAACCCTGTTTGCTTAACTTCACTGAATCGAATGGACATGCAGCAGCACATGCTCCACAACCCTCACACCTGTCAGATTGAACAACTACAGCGTGAGTTTCTGGATCACGTCCAAGGGCTTCATTTGGACAGATTTCAACACACATACATCTACCACATTGTCGGCAGACATGCGGTTCATCAGTTTGATTAACATCACATTTGACGACTGAAATGCGAGACTGGTAGCGATTATAATTGTCCGTCTTTTCAAATGAACACGCCAACTCGCACCTTCTGCAACCAGTGCAGTCACCCTCGGAAACCAACATTCGCTCAGGTAAACTCATCTGTGCTGGTTCTTGTGAGTCGTCCGAACTCTCGTTGGTAGGCTGAATCTCTAGAATCACTCTGCCGTTAGGGTCAGGACATGCGACACGCACAGTGTGTCGGAGCCAATCATTTTCCTCGTTCAGCTCGCGCTGCTTCGCAGGCAACATGGGCAGCACACTTTGCAGCGCCCACATGCAGAAATATTTATCATCTGGTATATACAATTTGCCACCCTTAATCTCGAAATAATCTCCAATTTGCATCGGTTGATCACAAAAGCCCAAAATATCAACTACCTCAATTCTTAAATCTTCCATCATTCTCCTCCCTCCTAGTCATAAAACAAAAAAACCGCCCTCAAAGGGACGGTGATATCCGCGGTGCCACCCTCATTCAAAAACATGCGCTTTGCAGGTACGAAAGTTTCATACCCTGCCCTGATAACGAAGAGCAATCGGCTGAAGGCTACTATGTTTCGCCTCGCATCTCAAGGAACCATTCAATGCTGTTCAACAGGCCAGTCTTCCACCATCACCAGCTCGCTCATCTGTGGAATCAGCATTTACTTACTTCCCATCATTGATATTTACCTATCTTAAGCGCAACTTTACCGAAAACACGCCCATAAGTCAAGAACAAGTAAAGCAATTCTATGAATATGGCATGGACTGGGAGGACTTGATGCTTTCTGACCTTATCCTGACAAAGAACTGGTGACAGAAACAGTGCCTAATATCCAGGAAGTGTTGCCTGATATGATGGGTTGAACAACCGCCTTTCATCACAGACCTTTTCAGCATGTTACAAATCTGACGGTGATGATGTCATCTTTCGTGAAAATTCAGCAGGACTATAAAGGTAGAGGTCGAATTAAGATAACACAGGGGATGTGAGAGGAATCACAACACCTCTTCAGACAATGTACACTTACAAAACCTTGTGGGGCAAGCATTGTGAAGGCCGCCGGAACCATTGTTCAGCCTCGAAACCGTGCCTCGGCCAGGAGGATTAGGGGGTAGAGGAAGAGCATGTGAGCAGTTCCGGCGACCCTTGCAACTATTGTAGTATCTTTTTTCATGGCTGCCAAGTAAGATTACGCTTTTAATTAATTTATGTCGTTAAAATTTAATATTAGTAGTGTTTTTATTGCTGTTTTGTAGCAGGTAAGTCTTATGATATATACTTTGTTTCATCCCTTCTTTACCTTTAATTTCTTTTTCAATAGAACCAGTCCGACAGAGTATCCATTCTCCCCATCTCCCCGTCCTGTTAGTTTGATTTCCCTGGACAAAACTATTTCCTGTTGACCTCAGGGGAAACTTCTGGTGAAATGCAATTCGCTGCGGTCAAATGGCTATTGATTCATGCCATTGCAAGGTTTACTTACTTTACCCCCTTTGAACTGATCCTGTAATATACAATTGGTAATGGCGTTATCCGTAGGTGGGACACCAATGAGGGAGGGAATTTGCGTGAATGAACTGTTTTCACTCGCATTTCATTTTCCATACTTGCAAAGACTTTTAGACAACTTAGATCTGGAGTTGTATGAATTCATTCTCTTGATAATAGTTTTATCAGTTGGTTACTGGCTGGCCAGACAGATACAGGAAGAACAGGAACCCTCCTGATATTCTGGATAGGTAGAATTACCTTTTACATGGATGGATGAATTGTACTGGTCCTCATGACAATTTTAACATTTTAAGTCCACTCTTTGTGAGGCTACTGGTGATACTATTGCTTGATGCATGGGTCTGGAGCAACCAATATCATTGAGTTGAGTTTATAAGCATTTCATAGTGTTCTCTGAAAACACTCGTCATCTTATAAATGGAGGATTTCCTGGCGCAAAATTAGCAGTTTTCTTCATAATAGCTCCACCATTTGGGGTGAGCATGCACAAAACCAACAAACTTCCGAATGCACTCCATACTATCAGGAGAGAGATGATGTTCAATCCCTTCAACATCTTCAAATATAGTATCTTCTCCCTGGACCCCCAATACCCTCAGCAGTCTTGTCAGATCCTGGTGTCTTTCAAACATCTTCTTCCCAATCTGCCTGCCCTGCTCGGTAAAAGTCACTCCCCGGTATTTTTTGTACTTGACATACCCCTTCTCATCAAGACGCTGCAGCATATGAGTTACCGACGATGGTTGGATATCCAGAGAATTTGCAATATCAACCACCCGCGCAAAACCCTTGTTTTCAATCAGCCTGTACATCCGTTCCAGGTAATCTTCCATATTAACCGAGGGCATAATCTCTGGACTCCGTTCCCTTTCTCAACAGATCTGTGAAGGATACAGTGGCATTCTATAGATGAATACTGACAGCCCCTTGAAATTATGAGCGGACCTGGTTCAGTCAACGCGCTCAAACTGGTCGTAAACGATAATCTGTCAGTGAGCAGCTGTTCATGGTTATATGTTATGTAGAGTAATGCGCTGATTGCCTGCTATCTTATAGGATAATCTACGAAAAAATTGTCTTTCCTTTGATGAAGAGCTGATTGCGGGAAATACACAGGTGGTAAGACTTTCATATAAAATATCGTGGATAAAAAATGCCGATGACCAGATAACAATCCGATACATCGGCAGTGAAAGCAATTTATAAACTTTATAATCTGAACACTGCTCAAAATACAGCTCGTGAGTTTCCTCAATCAGCTACTTGGCTTTTTCCGGAGCTATCTTTCATGGTTGACCCGTACGTCTTGTAATCGCCATCGGAGAATTCTCGCCAGATGACCAGGGCGCTGGCAGCATAGGCAATTGATGCCAGTAAAAATGGAGATGAAGTATGGATAGATTCCATCATGACTGCTCCCAGAGTAGTAGCCAGGCCCCTGGCGATGCCAGTAGATGTTCTGACCAGACTGTACGCCGATACCCTTCTTTCCGGATGAAATACCTCCATTGTAAATGCCCGTCTGATTGGTCCAGACATACTCATGAGACTCCTGCGAACCGGCATTATAATTGCAGCTGCGGTCAGACTGTTGGTCAATCCCAGCCATGCGATAAATGGAGAACATCCCAGCTGCAGGGATACCATTGTCTTGATCTTACCGATGTTTGCTGCAAGGACCGGAGCAAACAGCACCGTAACAGCTCCCGCCAGACGCCTGAGTGAAAAGATCATTCCCACCTGATCGCTGGTCGCACCCAGGTATTCGGAAAGATAGGCGTTGAGAATCGGTATATATAATCCAACACCAAAACCCATCAAAGTTTCTGCAAGCAGCATGGGACGCAGACTTTTTTCCTTGAGGGCCTTTTTGATATTTGCCAGTGGAGACCTCGCTGCTTCTTTTGCCGATTCATCCTCGTACTGTTCAATAAACAGCAGAATAGAAGCGCCGGCAATCATTACAAACAGAGACAAAAACAGGGTCCAGCGATAGGATGAAGGCGAACCTATCTGCATACCCATTTGGACAGCTATCATAACAGGTATAAATCCTCCGAGACCGCTTCCGATCATACCAATGACGTTGTTGACAACTGAGCGAATGCTGAAAAGGTAATTTCGCTGCTCATCTGTCGATCTCTGCGTCATGAAAGCGGGACGGTTAACTATCCTGAAGGCGACGCCAAATCCCTCAAGCCCTGCAGCGAGCAACAACACTGCCGGCCCCATATCCAGAATCTGGACCCCAGCCGAAAGAGTGATGGCGACATCTCCGGCAATCAATGCATTGCGCAGACCTACCTTATTCCCCAACACCCCCGATGGTATTGAACCTGCTGCTCTAGCCAGCACTCGTACTGAGTTGAACACCCCGATAAATGCCATGCTGTAACCCATTGATAACAAATACAGATTGAAAAGAGTACGAAAAATTGTGCGACCAAAACGATAAGCTGATTCACTGTAAAGAAAAAGACGTGCATCAACTTCAAACGACCGCAAGCGGTCGAGATAGTCACGCACGCCGGACACTAAATTTGACTTCACAAGAACCCCTCTCCCTTAGGTCCTCATACAAACACTAATAGCCTGAACTTTTTAAGTACCTTTGTTAATAAGGCATGATAGCGAACTAATTGATTTCTGACAAGGTCAACAAGGAGAGGAATTTTAACCTCATTTCATTCCAGGATGAACGCCATCATATATTACCATAAACTCCGATAAATGGAAGGTTTCAAGTGAGATCTTCCCAGACACCCAGTTATTAGGTGTAAATATTGTACAAGCATGCATTGAACCCGAATTTTTTCTCACTGTAATACTATATGCAATGAGCACTAAATGCAGCATGCAAATAGTAGATTAATGCTGAAACCAGCAAGAAGAAAGCACAAACTGTCGAGACTTTGCACCCCATAGCGCGGTTTTTGTCAGTTTGAGCTGTCAGTTACCAAAAAACTACAATTACATAACCTTCTCAATCGAAGATGTTCATATTATTGCCTCTAGCATTTCTTCAAGTGCACAACAACGAAAATGACCGGACTGGTATCCATTACGCAGTTTCTTGGCCAGGTGAGATGACGCTGCTCCTTCTTCACGTAGTTTTTTAATCCGGTCAACGAGTTCATGGGCAATTTCGGGGCGTTCTTCCCATGTTCCCAGAGGAATAAAATCATTGTCACAAAACAAGACTGCAGGAATGTGGGTTACATCTTTACTTCGAAATATCTCGTTCAGTTGAGAATGCTCACTGCGTACAAAGCAGCGGAGTTCTATCTGCTCTATCGATTCAGCCATAGCTGCCAGCGGTGGGACATTTTCAGCCGCATCAGGGCACCAGGCTTCCAGAAGTGCAAATACCTTGAGACTTCCTGCTTCCTTTGCTACCTCAGTAAATCGTTGAACCAAATCGGACGGAAGAGATGTATTCCTGTAGTTCCTTTCAAATACCTCTCCCTTGGAACCTGCATCAGCCACGAATTCCCCAAAAGTCTGTCCCTTACTGAATAAATCAACCAACTGCAATTGCTTCGCCTCCCTTTTTGGTAATCAACCCTACAAAGTTGATCATTGCGTATCCGGTTGACATTATGTTTAGTTATCACTGATACCTTTATCGGACCTTGCCTCGGGCCAAAATCGGCCAAATCACTTCTATCTGCCCTTCACGAACTCCGTAAACTTCGTCATGCAGAGCAACTGTTGTATCACCATAGCCAACGATCCATTCCAGAGTATCTCCAATGTTAAGATCTGTATTGGGGCTTGTGGTGGTTATAACTCCATGTTCAGCTGAAAAGGAAATTGACTCAACATCTTTCACTCCCCTAGGCTCAGGCATGGCGGTGTCACTGCTCATAGTTTTCTTCCCTGCATCGGTGACAATTCTGTTTTGCTGAGGACGGCTGGTCACGGTACTCAGCACCGCAAGGGCATATTCCCTATCCAGACCAAGACTGCTGTAGTACATATCATTGAATATTATGCCCCCAGCTTGGATTTCCGTGACCTCAGAATATTGACGACTGAATTGATGGGTGCCAGTACCACCACAGCTCACAATCTCAACATCCAGCCCAGATTCACGGCAAATACGGGCTGATTCCACCAGCATTTTTATCGCCTGCCGACAAACTTGTTTCCGCTCTGAGCAGTCCTTATAACGTCGGGCGTGGCCTTCCCAGCCCATAATCCCTTTGAAGGTGACACCTTCCAACTCAGCAATTTGCTGCGAAAGTTGCAGTACTGGTTGACCAGGCTGAACACCGCAGCGTTTCATTCCAATATCCACTTCGACAATAACTGGTATGTCCAGCCCCTTGCCCTTGCCCGCTTTTGCCATATTCTTAACATTAGCCTCATCATCTACTGCGGTAATTACTTCTGCCTGCGCACAGAGATTTGCCAATCGCTTCAACTTAGATGTTCCCACTATTTGGTTAGCAATGAGCACACTATCAATTCCAGAATACACCATTACTTCGGCCTCTCCCAGTTTGGCACATGTAACTCCAATTGCGCCAGCAGCAACTTCTTTATGAGCTATAGCTGGAACTTTTTGCCCCTTGATATGAGGTCTCCACTTCACATCGGATTCAGCAAATAATTCAGCTGCATATTCTATGTTTCGCTCCAGTACATCCAGGTAGACTATCAATACGGGAGTATCGACCTCATCAACAGATGCTCCAATAAAATAATCACTCACGGTAAACCTCGCTTTCTTTTTGCCTGATTTGCAACATTCACAAAACAAACTATCAGATATAAACGTTTTCTAGGTCCAGAAGCTGAGTCCTCGGCGTTTACCGGGAATTCCCGGAGTCATCAGCACTCTTACAGGTGAGCTCATACCAGTCCGCGCATTCAAAGGAGTTAATCGCAGCATTTACCTGGTCTGAATCTTGTCTCGGATAATGCTGTTCCAACAGCTCCTACGCTTCAAAAGTCGCTGCTGATTTAATTAAAATTGTGTCAATCAATGTTATCACTGTTATACACAAGGAGATATTGTTTGCTTCTTGAACTTCTAACATGATGAGAGAGCTCATCTTTATTGTATTTTTCTCGTAGTCTCTCATCTTTTGTCTTGGCCCAATTCTCCACTGAACTTTATGCACAGAAAAAGAGCATAATTGTCGATAAATACAGGAGAAAACCACCACACTAAGACCAGGCACACAACAAGTATCTGCTGGTATTGTGTCAAAATTACAATACGGTGGAAAGGAGCAACGACAATTAAACTCAGAAGACTCATACTTCCTACGACAATACTCATAATCGTTGCTGTGATCACCTTTATGACATCTTTTGACGATTCACCAGAAACAGAACCCACAAAACTTGTCAATCATGAAGATACAGAACTCCCCAAATCTCCTTCTGAGGCTCCTCGTTTGGATGACCAGCTACCAGGAGACCAGTCACAAGATCAAACAACACTCAACCATTTAGAAGACGAGCTGCATGACATAGTTGAAGACTCAGAAGGACAATATGGAATTCACGTTCAAATTCTCAATGCTAATATGTCGAGAACAATTCAGATCAGAGCCGGGGAACCTTTCTTTGCTGCATCACTATACAAAATCCCACTGGTGCTGCAGCTGTACGAAAAGGCACTTTCAGAAAGCATAGACCTGGATACAGAGATTGTCTACAAGGAAGAGTATTTTGCCACAGGAGCTGGAATCCTCAAGGAGGAGGAACCAGGCAGCAGCTATGATCTGAGATATTTATCTGCTCTGTCGATAATTCACAGCGACAACATTGCAGCAAATATGCTTAGAAAAGAATTGGGGTTGGCTGCTCTGCAAAACTACCAGGAAGATCTGGGAGCTGAGGAAGTCTGCGTTTATGAAAACCTGGCAAGCCCCCACGATATTGGACTTTTTCTTGACCATCTTCTGAAATTGACTGAAGAACATCCGGATTTATTCACAGAAATCATCGACTGGATGAAGGAAGCCTATCCCAGAGACCGAATCCCTGCTGGCATTCCAAACGAGGTCTCTGTGGCAAGCAAGACTGGCACCTGGCCTGGTACTGAGACTTATAATGATGCAGCTCTCATTTTCTGTAACGATGGGACCGTAATTTCTCTTGTGGTCATGTCAGAAGACGTTCCCATCTACAGTGAAGGGATGACCACAATAGCCGATATAGCCAGCACCGTTTACGACCATCTTTACGATATATTTTGTGACGAATGACTGACCACGCAGCCGCAAATACATGATAGCAACAGGAGGTATTTGTTTGGTCCCAGATACAGGGTGGTTTCTAAATCAATCATCCTCCACCGTTGTACTTAACGGCAGAACCAAAGCCGATACTGCAGAGATGAAAAACGTCACTGAAGCAAATATTATCGAATAGGTATAAGCGCCTGACAGGTCGTACAGGTATCCTCCCATGAAGCTACCCAGGGCAGGACCAATCCCCATAACAATTAGAGTAGCCAGCCCCCAGAGCCGGCCCAAGCTCGCCCGGCCGTAAACTGCTCCTACGTAACCAACCACACCACCAGGTTCTATAGCCCAGTAGATCGCAAACAAAATGCTGGCTAATATGGAAAGATAAACAGAGCCTCCTCCAATGAGCAGAAGTAAACAAGCTGCAATTCCCAAAACAGGTGCGAAGATCAACATCACTTTTCTGCCCACTACCTCCCGGTCCCAAAGCGATGTAACCCTATCAGCAGCAATCCCCATCAGCGGCATCGCAGCCAGTCCGGCAACACCGATGGCCACATAAAGATTTGTTGCCGACTGAAGATCGAACCCATGGTCAGAAACCCAGTAATTGGTCACCTGAGTCCATATCAGAAACTCTCCAATCACAGCTCCCAAAAAAGCAGCTATTGCCCCCCAGATGGCCGCAGTTTTATATGCTTCGGGGATGCTCCACTCATGACCGCTGTCGTCAATGTCCTGGCTCTCTGCTCCAAACGGTTCACTCCCATAATACTCTGGGGTTCTTTTGGCAAGGAAAGTAGCCAGAACAAGCGCCGCAAATATCACAACAGCCAAACCCTGCATGGCAACCCGCCAATCCATGGTCATAAGAACATCGCTTACCCACAGACTCAGGACAACCTGCGCAGCCGGTGCACCCAGAAAGGCCAGGCCCCATTTGGTGGCGTACTGGGAACCTACATACCAACGACGGACAGACACCTGGGCAGTGACCCACAGCATACCTGTTCCGATTCCAGCCAGCAAGGCATAAGAAAGCAGGTAGAAGAGGTAACTTTCGACAAAGCTGGTGACATAAAAGCCCAGTGCACCAAAAACTGCTCCAATGAAATAACAGGGCCTGGTCCCCCACCGGTCAACAATCAAGCCGCTGGCAAAAGCAGTCACGGCATACACAACCATCATTAATGAATAACCGAGAGAAACCTGGGTAAAAGACCACCCCATATCCTGTTGAATGGGGCCCAGAAGAACTGAAAAAGTAGAGCGGTACCCAAACAGACAGAACACCGCTAACCACGCTGCCGCTGTCGTTTGCAGTCCGAGTAATTGCGCTCTGCTTTTGTCCATCCTCTCAACTCCCGTAAATTTTTACATAATATCAGTAAGGTCATGGCTATAAACATCAACCACCTACCACTGCAGATGGTTAAGAGCATTTTATACCATTGCAGTATACCAGAGAAGATATCCCATTCGATAACCTTCATAAGTATTTTCACTGGTGAACTTCATCAGAGAACTAGACTTGTGGCAAAATCACCCTGCTGTTTAACTGATTATATCGTACAATAATAATGATCCAGATAACAGGATACTGAACGGAAGCATCATTATGCTTGTATAAGGAGTGGTTATCTTTGGATAACAGAAGGAAAATTGTGCTCGCCATAATTCTAGTCGCTGTGGTTTCAGCAATCACCCTATATTCACTGGCCGCCCGTCAGGAAGCCGCAGCAGAACGGGAAGAACGAGTTGCAGTCATAAACCTAAACGGGCCCATCAGGGAAGTTGCGGCAGGTATAGGTGGAGGTGGCTCCATAACTCCTCAATCTGTAAGACGTCAGCTGACCAAAGCGGAAAATGACAACAGCATAAAGGCAGTGGTGTTGAGAGTTGACAGTCCAGGCGGTGCCATCGCAGCATCACAGGAAATTGCTGCCATGATAAAAGATTTCCCCCGCCCCATAGTAATTTCAATGGGCGATACAGCAGCTTCCGGGGGATACTATATCGCCGCATCAGCAGATGCTATCGTCGCTCAGCCCGGTACCATGACCGGTTCTATTGGAGTCATCCTGACCTTGACCAACCTTCAGGAGCTTTATGAGAAGATGGGTATTGAGGTCGAGATAATCAAATCCGGCGAACATAAGGACATGATGCAGAGAACGCTGACGGAAGAGGAAAGAAATCTACTGCAAACCCTTTCAGACGAAGCCTATGAGCAATTTGTGCATCACATTGCTTCAGAACGAGACATGGATATCGAAACAGTCACCGAACTGGCCACGGGGCAGGTTTACCTCGGAACCCAGGCCCACGAAGTGGAACTGGTGGACAAATTGGGTGGTGAAGACGTGGCCATTGCAACCGCTGGAGACCTTGCAGGACTGCAGGACCCGCAAAGATATGAGATTCCCAGCCCCTCCCCCTTTCAGCAGCTCAGGTGGTTATTTCAGGATGCGCAAATCATCATAAGTCACCTGCTGATGCCCGAAGAACTGCGATGGCTTAACATGTTTGAAGAGTATCTGCACCCCAGGATGAAGTACTGAAAGGTGGCTTCCAGGTATGGATGCACAGGTTCTGGATTGGTTGTACGGGGTATTGGTATCACCCACGGAGACCTTTGATGAAGTAGCCAGCAAAAAACCCACCAAAGCAGCATTACTGCTTATACTGGCAACTTCTGTGTTAGGGACATTTGCTCAGCCTGAACAGGTTATCATATCGAATATACTACCGTTTCAAATTCCCCGGGGATGGATTATCATCGCGGATTCAATGGTATCAGCTCTGTCAACCCTGGTGGTAATCGGCGCAGTATTTTGTATATCTAAAATGTTTCAACCAACTGGTGATTTTCCCGGCATCCTCGCAGCGATAGGTTTTGCTCAGTTTCCCGCTTTTCTGAGCTTACCGGCGAATTTGTTGGTATATCTGCCCGGACCAGCCGGAAGTATTCTCGGGGGAACAGCCTCTTTGGGTGTGGGAATATGGACCATTGTTTTGAGTGTGATCGCAATCAGGGAAAGTCGCGGACTCACCACTGTGAGAAGCATAATCAGTTACCTTATAGCAGTGTTTACCTTACTTTTCATCGCCTTATTATTCCTTCTTGTAATAGCCTACGCCATGCTTTAGACCACCCATGAACAATACCGCCACAGGAGAGCTCCGGTAAAAACAGTCTCCTGTGGCGGTGATTCAGTTGCGCTCTGCTGGACTCTATTGGGGAACTCCCTGTTCATCCCAGCCGTGCAGATTATAATACTCGCGCTTCATGATCTCGAGTTCCTGTTTATCGGCCACCCTATCGTTTTCTGGTCCTATAGCATCATTGAACAGGCGCTCTGGTAATTTATCGTCTTTCTCAGTCAGCCCTTCACGAATATTGAAGCGTCTGACCAGTGTGGTGATCCTGCTTCCCAGTTCAACTAATTCATCGATATCCAGCTGCATACCAGTGGTTGCCTCAACGATGCTCTTCATACCCTGCCAACCAATAAATTTCTGATAAAAGCGGCACAGGATCAATGAATCCTCCAGGGTGTTTCTGTTTTCAAAGTTGAAAAATTCGGCGGTTTTTTCCTTCAAGTCCTCAGAAGCCTCATCATTCAGTTCTGCCATATAGAAACTGGAACGCAGGTGACATGCCCCCCGGCTAGAAACGGCATAACCAAGAGTCATGCCTTTCAAAGTACGCGGGTCATATCCTGCTGGCTCAAGCCCTTTAACGTGAACAGCAATTTCTTCAAGCCCCAGCTTTTCAGCCGCTTCTTTGACTCCCTGCGACAGGATTTTCCCAGCTCCTTCTTTATGGGCAATCTTTCTGAATAAGGAAGCGATGGCCTCGGTATCTCCATAATCAATGTCCACGTCCAGCTCGCCGCGTTTTACCGCCTCTATGGAAAAAGCGGCTATATTTCCCCCGGTTATGGTATCCAGCCCCAGACGATCACAGAGGTCATTCAAATATGCAACCTCATCTATGTGCTCAACGCAACACAGGCCTCCCAGGGCATAGATGGTTTCATACTCGGGTCCCTCCAATTCCAATCCCTCATAGGGACCTTCTATAACCCTGCTCATTTTTCCACAGGCCATGAAACAGCGGTGACAGGCATTGGGCCTTACCTCCATTCTGCGATGCATGGCATCAGAACTGATACCTTCCCACTGTTCAAAGCTCCCCTGAGCCCAGTAGCGGGTGGGGAAGGCTCCTGCTGCATTGGTCACGCCTACCATATACGGAGTGCCAAGTTCCTGCATGATCTGAGTTCTTTCGGTATCTCGATATTCATCTATCATTTCTTTGACGTAATTCTGCAGCTTCTCTTCATCTGCCAGTGGGGTACTCTGAGAACCGCTGAACACTATACCCTTCAGTTTCTTCGAACCCATCACTGCTCCCATGCCCGTTCTACCTGCAGACCGCCAGTAGTTGTTTTTGATGCAGGCAAAACCAACCTGATTCTCCCCCGCCGGTCCGATAACCAGAGCCTGGGCATTTTCGACTCCCGCTTTTTCCCGGAGGGCATCCTCAGTCTCATAGGTGTTCTGTCCCCACAGGTCGGAGGCATCACCAAACTTCACCCCTTCATCTGAGATGTGGAGATACACCGGCTCATCGGACGCACCTTCTATCATAAAAGCATCATATCCGGTCCGTTTCATGACCGGTGCTAGGTGTCCACCGGAATACGACTCCCCAAACATCCCCGTCATGGGTGACTTGGCATACACTCCAAATCGACTGGCTGCAGGCACGGTGGTGTCGGCCGCCGGTCCAGTAGCAAACACCAATTTGTTATCGGGGGATAAAGGATTAACTTCAGGTTCCAGGTGATTCATCAAAAGATGAGCTGCTAATCCTTTCCCTCCCAAATACTTCTCAAAAACTTCATCTGAAATGGTCTCCTCTTCAGCTACCCTGTTGGTTAAATCAACTCGCAAAACTTTACCATGAAAGCCAAACAAGAGGCTCACTCCCCTTTCGATTTAAGTTTCAGTGCGCACTCAATATTGAGTTCAGACAACTTTTATCACAAGAGAACTTCTCTTGTGAAGTTCTCCACAAAAACACTGAATCCCTTCTTGAAAGACATGTTAAGCGTAAACTGTTTAGGTTCTTACCCGTAAGAAGCAAGTGTGGTACTTGCGCTGAGCATTCTGTCCGCCCAATAAACCGATATTTAAGGCACTGTGAAAATCTACGAGGGAAGTACTGAATAAAACTCCAGAAATGAATTCATGGAAATTTGGAATTGACGACACCTTTATTTTCAGACAGGGTATTCCATGTGTCGGATTTGGCCCCGAGAATGAACGTTTTGCGCACACAGCCGAAGATCACATACGTATTGAAGATATCTTTAAAGCAGCAGAAGTCTATCGACAACTGCCCTATCATTTTAAGCGTAAATCGGCACCGTAGATTCTGCAATCTGACTTCTACCAGCCCAGTTAATCTCCTCAGGCGGATACGCAGAATCTCGTGTCCTGCAGTTTTCTGCAGGAGGATCCAACGCAGAATCTCAGCATCCAACCAAACAAGAAGAGATAGCTGATTTTGGTTTTAATCCCAGATGACTCAAATGCAAGCAGGTACAAGAGTGCGCCAAAAGGGGAGCTGAGAATATTCATCCCCTCCTCCATGATCGTGCAAAGATAACCACAAACAGGGCAACAACAAATCCACCGATCAGCGACTGTAATCCGGCCGCCATCCGGAGCCAACCGGTGGGATAAAGATCTCCGTAACCCAATACAGCAAAAGTCTAAGCGCTGAAATAAAATAGCCGGCCAAAATCACGGACTGGTTCATACGTTGGATGTATATAATAAATATCTCCCCCGGGGAAAGGAGCACTCACAAAATAAATCACAGCAAAGGCAAGAATCAGTAACAATGCAACACCAACTAAACGGCACCAGTTGGTTGCGTAAGCTGATGTCCAGTCGACAAACACTGTCTCTAACCAGACAGATAGATGAGTCCAGATATCATCAAAACACGATACATCATGGATTTTAGCCTTCCTCAACGCCCTCATCTCCCGTGCGTACATCATATCGGCTGCTTTCATTTTTCCTTCAGCTTCCAACGACATTTTCTGCACCCTGCATCCTTCCCTTTTGGCTGGGGGATATTGGTATTTGTCTTTCTCAGGTTGTCTCCGGTCGCGCTCCATCTGTACGCCCTGATAAAAAGCAGCTCGGGTGAAATCCAGTTCGCGAGAAAATGTCCTACCAGAAAACACGCATGTTCTTTCAAAAACTGCTCCTGCAAACGAAATATCTCCGTGGCATTGTCCGTTCTGAAAGTCTGCAGGTCCCTCAAAATCAGCAAAATTAAATACTGCATCGCAGAAAACAGTGTTTTGAAAGCTGGCCTCGTCCTCAAACACTGCATGTGAAAATACCGAGACATCAGCAAATTTTGCGCAGGAGAATCTGACTCTATCTTTAAATATCGCCCTCTGGAAATTCACACTTCTGGCAAAATGGGCATAAGAAAAGTCCGTTGCCCCTTCAAATATTGATTTTTGTAGATTGACATCACCATTGAAGCGCACATTTTGAAAAGTGTTGCCCCTCAATCCTGATTGCTCATTTGAATCGGGAAAGACATATCCTCTCCAATCTACACTGCTTTCAAATACCAGGTACTTCTGTCCCTTTTTATTTGACTCAATTCTTACTGAGTTTTGGCCCAACAATTCATCAAAGAACATTCGTGTCTCTTTCCTGCTCTTTTCAGGTTTGTGAAAAAGGCAGTATCCTTCACTTTCAGAGGTGCTGCAGTTGCCAAATTCATCCTGTCTACAGCTCACAAGCTCACTCCCCTTTGCATACCCACAACAATCTTCAAAAGTCCAGATCTTTTCATAATCTTCATCCTAGTATGTGGAAGGATATAAAAAGGTATAAACATGAAATGCATTTATTTGAACAGGCGGAATTGAAAGATCCCAATTGGGAAAAGATGAAGCAGCACTCCATCTGCTTCACCTGTCATGTATGGGCGGTGAAGCATTGCAGCACTGCCTTACGTTACCTGGAAAATGACGAACAGTTGGTCTTTATCTTGAAAGGTCAAGCTGTTTCCACTCAGTGATGTCCATAAATATATCATTTATGCGATCCTCGCTTACTCCAAATTTATCAGCAATCTCCTGATCGACTCCCTGCTGCCGGACGCGTTTGCCCGAATGATCTTCTATTACCAGATGCTCAGCCACCTCTTCGCCCTCCTCTAATGCTTCCTCGATCTCCCTGTACAGTTCATACCATTCTGCATAGATCTCTACATCTCTCGCTGAGGGCTGTTGCCCCCAGTCCTTCTCCATTACTCTCCAGCCGAATTCCATGTTATTATAATCACCAGCCTCAATATCTTCGGCTCTGGCCGGATTTCCATCCAGAGTATAATCTACCCTTCCCAGGGTATGGCCTCCAATAGTTAATTCCTCGCGGTCATACAGGAAAACACTCAGACAATTAAAGTCATCTTCCTCATCGATAGCCTCATCAACAATTTTTTTCGCAGTTTCTTTCAGCTCATCAGCACCAGCGGGCTCTTCTATGACCACCTGGTATTTTAGTATCCGTGCCTCATCGGTGCGTTCTTCCACCATGTTCACTATGGAGTAATCAACTATTTTCTGTCGATCTACGGAAATATGCGGTCCCTCACCATCACATGCTCCACCGACCACAAGACTGACTATGGCCAAAATCAGGAGTACCCACTTCACCTTAATCATGATTTACCTCCCGGCACTCTACCTCTGGTACAACTTTTCGCAGAGTTATCAGCATCTTCATCAGGGTGAGGCATCAAGATTACCGTACTATACATATTATTTTACCATATATCTTTGAAATGAAAAAAGATTTTGTAGGTTGAAAAGTTCTCAACATTCAACTAACTCATCACAGGTCCAGTAATCTGACCAACTCAATATGGTCAGTAAAGGGTTGGGAAAAGGAACCATCACTGAGATACCAGTATTGAGCCTTACCAGCAGTATCTCCAATCAATTCAACCATTTCGGGATGACAGGTCAGCAGAAATACCTGATGGGTTTGACTGAGTTCGTTTATGATTTGTGCGGTCCTCAGACGGTGAGCAGGATCAAAATTAGCCGTTGAATCATCAAGGATCACCGGAAGAGGGGGTTCAACCTCCTTTATGCGAGCCAGACGAACGGCTAAAAACAGCTGCTCCCGGGTCGCCCCACTCAGGGCAGAGCTGCTCCACTCAGTAGAAGAACTGCAGTCTACTGCCCTGAAATCCAATTGAGATATATCTTCGACAGTATCTATTTTCTGGTAGGTGTCTCCTGTTATCTGGCGGAAAATTCTGCCTGCATCTTCTAATAAGGCGCCATGGGTCTTATCAATAAATCTTTTGTGCAGCCTTTCCAGTAAGACAGCAGCTATTCGCGTCTTTCCGTATTCCCGTGCCATGGGCTTCAACTGGTAACGCCCCTCCTGAATCGTATCCTGGGCTTTTTTGAGGTTTTCATCAGTGCTGAAACGGTGCATTTTTTGTTCGATTTCGACCTGCGTTCTCTGTAGATCCTTTAAAGTGGCCTCAATGTCGTCAATTTCCCCGAGGACCTTTTGATGCTCATCAAGCACCTCCTGCTTTGAAATGAAATCAGCAAACTGTCTCAGGAACGCCCCAAAGACTGGAACATCATCCTGTTTGCCATCCAGCATGGCCTCATCCTGTGCGGTCAATGCATCACGATGGGCTTCAGATTCCAGTACGGAAGTGATGTTTTCCTCGATTCGTCTTTTTTCATCCAGCTGTTGGTGTAAATCCTGATATTTCCGGCCGCGTGAACAGAATTGTTTCAGCCGGGAGGTGAGTTCTTCATCATCCAGGCGCTCATACCGCTTATCAGGTTTCTCCTCTTTCAGCAGTTCTACAATTTGGCTACGCAAGCAGCTGCACTTGTCCCGCAGCCTTTCATACTTGACCGCCCATTCCAATTCCTCAACCGAAACCTCTATCTGGGCAAACAGGTCTTCAGCCCAGTGTAAAAAAGACATGTCATTCCGTCTGAAATCCCGGATATCTTTCAACGTACCAACAGGTCCCGATAACATCTCAGAAATTTCCCCCGCTTCCTTATGATGCATCTGCTCGCGGGTATCATGCTGCTGTATACGTTGCTTCAACCGCATTACCCGATCATAAAAATCCACGATATCGCTGCAGTCGAGGGTCTGAGGAAATCCCATCTGTTTTTTGAGTTGGCTCAATTCCGAAAGACGCTTCTTCACTTCCGCATTGACCTGACAGTTTCTCTTTCTCAACTCATCAAGCTGCTGCTGTAAACCAGTAATCTCGGACAGTAATTCGCTACGACTCTGTCGATTCCGAAAATCCCGGGCAACAGCAGGTACAAAGAATGCACTCACTGCAAAAGCTGCAGCAGCACCCAAACCTGCACCGAACCAGGTTCCCCCATACCCGGACAAAAACCAGCCCAGTAATCCCGAACCTGCATACCCAGCTAATAGCTGTATCCATCTCCTTCCCCAATGTGACTGGGGAATGTCTGAAAGCTGGCTGCGCAGCCCGCTCAGGCGGTCGTTCAACCTCTGTCTTTCCCTGCGTATATCGTCCGCTTTTTCCCGCAGTCGGGAATGCTCTCTGGACATCTTTTTTAACTGACTGCGGCCAACGAGGTCAGTCTTGACCTGTCCTACTTTTAGATAGTCATCTCTCCATCCGTCCCACAAGGTGCCAGCAGCTTGCTGTAATTCTGCTCGCGCCTGCTCTAAATGCTGGTGTTCTTTCCGATATGCTCTCACCCGTTCCCGCCAGCCGCTCAATTCATTCTCGTAAATTCTGAGGCTCTCTTGATTATCAACCAGACTTTTCACTCGATTTTCAAAGTCTTCTGAACCGACCAGACTTTCCAGTGAATCTTTCACCCGAGATATCTCAGATTTATTGGACATGAAGCGTTCCTGAAGAGCATTACCCCGCGGGCATCCACTGGCCGGATATGTTTCCATAATAATCTGGTTTTCTTGTTGTTCAAGCAATCTTTTAATCTTTTTATACTCAGAAATTTCGCTCCAATATTCTCTCAGCAGGGAAAGAACTATTGAATAATGCTGTTTTTTTTCACTTTCCCCTTTCATCTGCTCAATCTTCTGCTTGAGTTCATCAAACTGATTTTCGAGGGCACGAAACTGCTCCACCTGCTCTAAAGCTTTGTCTCGTTCCTTCACTCCCCTTTTTATCTGCTGTAAAGGTGCTTTCAATTGATAGGAAGCACGCCCATGTTTTCCACCAATTTTTTTGGCTTCCTCCTCAAACTTTTCTTTAATCTTCGGAATTCGGGCTATATCTGCCCATCCGGCTCCAAGCAGGACCGTCTGAAGCTTGTGTTCCTCGTCTTCTGCCGACGGAGGTACCCTCTTTAACTCATCCAGACTTATAGTGAAAAGCTGATGATAATAAAATGATGAAAGCCCCCCGTACAGCTCCTCAGCACCCACAGAATCTGCTCCGTTCTGCGGCACAATTTTTGGGCTGGCATAACCGGAAACATCAATCAAATACCGACATCCGCTGTGCTGTACCTGTGCCTGAACTGAATACTCATCAGCAGCTGGAGGCAATGATTTATTCCGGGGAAAACCAAATCCCAGGTATCTCAAAACCGACATGAGTGTCGTCTTACCGGCCCGCTGGGGTCCTCCTATGACTACAAGACCCTCACCTAGACCCTCGACCCTTTCATGTCGGTAACACCCAAAATCCTCGAGATACAGATCTTCAATCCACATGGTCGCCTCGCTCCCTGAGAATGCGGTCCAGTACAGTCTCGTAGGCTGCATGAATCATCTCATCAAGCCTGTCTTCGGTGAGGGCAAGTGATTCGGGGTCCTGTTCTTCGCGGGTAGACATGGACTGCCACACCTCCCCGCAGGCTTGCCTTAACTGCTTACGAAAAACCTCATCTTCTTCGGAAATCTTCATTATCCTGCTCAGTTCTTTCAACACCGGGTCCTGAGCGACAAGTTTTTCAATGTCAGGCAGAAGCGGTGCAGTCTGCATTTGCACCGATTCCGTCCACAGGAATCTTTCCCCATAACCAAAATCATCGCGAAGCCACTCAGCCAACACATCGCTGGATTCCTGCAGGCCACGTTCGGCGAGAACGGAATGAATCTCTCCTCGCCCCGTTATTATCCACCTGATGACAAAACTTGGATTCAAGGATATATCAGAGGCCGTCTCCACGGGGAGACCCCGCAGCAGTGCCTCCATATCTGAATTGATGATTTCATCAGCTTCTTTTCTCAATAACTCCCGCAGCTGGGTGAGATTTTCAGGCGGACCGGACAGTTCATCGATGGCCACCCGGTGGCTCATCCATATGATTTCTGACGTGGGGACAAACTTCACCTCAGGAGTCTCACCCGGGCTGGCTTCGACCAGAAGGCATCCCCCCGGCCCCTCCTCGCGTACGTGACGTCCCTGTGGAATTCCCGGATACGCTATATAAGGAATCTGTTCCCGGATGATTGAGATAGTATGGCGGTGTCCCAGCGCCCAGTAATGGATTTTTTCTCTGCCAGTAAGATCTGTGGGAGAGCATGGAACATAGCGGCCGACGTCAGCATCCAGACCGGTATGCAACAGCCCTACATTCAGCAAATCCTCATCTGAAGGATTGTAGTTTCTATAAATCTTTCTGGACTCCGAAGAATTGCGATATGACTGACCCATAACTCTGGCAGCCGGTCGACCATCAATATGGACTGTGTATTCCTTTACCTCATCTGCCGCAAATACTGTAACTCCCTCGGGCAGCTCCACCATATCCTCAGTCAGAGGATCGTGGTTTCCATATACAATGAATACGGATATCCCCTCTTCCGAGAGTCTCACAAGCTGTTCAGTAAGAAACTTGTTTGCCTGCACCGAACGCGATTTACGGTCGTATATGTCGCCACACAGCAAAACAAAATCGACATCATACTCCAGTGCAGCAGTGGTCACCCGCTCCACCGTACGGTAAATCGCATTATCCAGACGGGTCTTGATTGAGGGCGAGTTAGATGCCAAAACCCTGAGAGGACTGCCCATATGTAGATCAGCTGCGTGGATAAAGCGGACTGAGCGCCCCATGATCGCCTCCCCGTAGATATTCAACAACTGAGACTAACTTTGTGATGTTGGATATTTATACTAATACAATTGTAAACTGACTGACCTGCATAGAAAAACCCCCACGCAAAGCCAGTATAAGCAGACAAAATCAGTACTAGTTACTGCTAACTAAACTAACCAAAACACATACGCTGACTTACAACAGGTTTAAGAGCACCTCTACCAGAGGAGCCCATATTAAATGGACGCACCAATTAATTTTATGCTCTGTGTGATATTGGCTGCGCGTTTTGGCCAGTTCAAGATTTATCATGAAGGTACATGCCGCGTCTCTCAATTGCTGGGTATTGGGAGGTCAACACGCATTTGACAGCGCATGCAACCAGCAATTTCCTCCCATCTCCCGGCCGGTAATCGTAACGCCCTAACCAACATAAGGCTATTGAGCACCCAGTCCTGCAACCGCAGCGACCACATCTGATGCAAGCAGTGGATCCCCCAGCATTTGAGCAGCGTCGTTGTATGTTAGCAGAGTGCGTTCGGGTGATGTAAAAAGGTCCACCAGCCTCCGTTGTCCCAATGCATCAGCGATGGTCCTGCACATATCCTCACCAAGCACGTACACAACCGGGAAGCCTTTTTCCTGATACGGCTCCTACAGGAACTTGAACGCCTGACGAACCGCCTCTTCGATGGGTTGTTGTCTTTCCAGGAACCCACTCAGCATGCACATCAGAGATTCGTAGTGGGATGGCAGATCAGCGACGGTGGTTCTTAATCCAGACCCTCAATATCCCCTTCCTCGACCGGGGTGAACAACAGGTTCGCCGCCCCTTCTCCAATAAGGCCAGAAACAATACTCATGGCCGCTGTCAGGCATCTTGTTGGAGTACTCGAAAGCCTGTGAAACGGTTCGGATCCCGATGTGATGAAGCTCGTGGCGAACAACGTCGATGAGTGGTCCCGCGACGGTGTTCAATCTACCATCTTCCAGAGTAAGGGGGAAGAAACTGGTGATTATGTCCCCCTCAAAAACACAAGCAGACGGATGGGACTCTGCCAGGAAATATAGATCGGTCTGGATGTGAGCACCCTCAGGGAGGCACTCTAAAACGTCCCTTTCGAGTTCTGCGATTTGCAGGGTCTCAAACTCCCTGTAGACGGTCTCATGGTCTGCAAGTTTACTTCGCGCCTGGTCGAGGGCGGTGATCAGGCTGTCAAACCGCTTGTGTCCGTTCCAGGCCTCTACCGCAGAATATCTCCTCAAACATTCAACCAGATCGGTCGGCTGCATACCACGGTCGTCTCCGCCTTTCATCTCCTGTTCCCACCAGCGCCACCTCTGCAGAAGCAGGCGGTAGTTCGGGTCATGGGCAATAGCCTCAATTTCGGCGGAAGTCACCTTTTGGCCCTGCTCCAGCGCGCTCAGAAAGTCTAACATGCGCCTGACACCTTTTGAAAGCATGCCAAATATCCCCCTTACAATCAGTTAATGAAGTACTTTTTCTTTATCAGCAGGTGAAACTCCTATCAAGTACTGGGCGGGTATGCCGCAGGGACCCGAGGGATATTAGCGAAAACATTAGCTCGGCCAGAGAGATCTCGCAGGCCTTCCTCCCTCGGCATTAGTGCGGCGCATGGGTCATAGTCGTAATCTACCGAAGTACTAGAGTAGAAAGGGCCGTCAGGGCGCCCAAGCAGGGGCATGATTGATAAGCACATTTCTGAGTATATTTCTTGTTCCATTACGCATAATCCAGCCACCTGCTTCCGAATCTAATATTTTGGAACTGCAACTTTATATGCTAACAATACAGTGAATGCGATTCATGTTATAATTTAACCCAAAGCAACCTGACTTCAAACCCTAAGGGAGGTACAATTATGATAAGAGAACCTGATGGCAAGGACAGAAAAACTCAAGATAATCAGGAATGGATCAAGGTGGGTCAGGTGTCATCATTGGCTGAAGGAGA
>CAZRFK010000017.1:0-27740 GCA_964599275.1 uncultured Clostridia bacterium | reverse complement strand
TGAACTCCTTCACAAAGCTGATGAAGTTGGAGCTATTGGAGTGGTGGCTGGTGGTATTATTGATGAAGACTTGGTGGACTACCTAGGTAATGACATTGGTGTAGCCATTACCGGACAAGAGAATATACCGATAACTGTCATCATCACTGAAGGATTCGGTCCGATGAGAATAGCTGACAAGACTTTTGAATTGCTCAACTTTATGGATGGACGAGAGGTTTCCCTCAATGGTGCTACTCAGATTCGTGCTGGAGTCATGCGTCCAGAAATTGTCTGTCCGTTTGATTCGGCTGTACAAGACGAATTTACGGGTCAAAGTGATGGATCTGATGACAGTGGTCTTGATGTTGGTACTCCTATCAGAATAATTCGGGAACCTTATTTTGGTGAGCTGGCTGAGGTTACTGAATTACCTCCGGATCTGCAGGTCATCGAAAGTGAAGCCAAAGTAAGGGTTCTGCGGGCCGAGCTTCAGAATGGAACAAAAGTAACTGTTCCGCGTGCTAACGTTGAGATCATTGAAACCTGATTAACGCTCCTAGAAATCAAGCTGGCGGGGAAGTGAGCCGAATACTCAGAATCCCCGCCAGATGTATTTAATTACCTTTGAAGGGAACTTAGGTTTGATGCGAGGGGTTTTATGGGTTCGAGGATGCCCGTGTTAAATTGCCACTTGTACAATTTTGCTAATTATTATTTTTCGATACCCGGTGGGCTTGGCTCTTGGCTCTGCAAAGCAGCCCACTAAATTTGTATGTGGGATGATGAGCACGCCCCGCGGTGATGATCCCAAAAGTGGAGGGGGCTAGATAAATGAGTGTAAACTCCCAGACAGTTACCCAACTTCTAAATGATGAAAATATTCAGGAACGAGCGAAGCTTGAAGATTTTATTGCTGTAGCATCAGGGGCGCGAAAAGTGAGTCAATTAATGGTACCAGCCGATTTCCCAGCCGCTGATCGGATTAAATCTCATATAGATGAGGGCTTCAAAACCCGTTATTATCATGGGAAAAGTCATGGAGGCATAACAGCCCTGTTAGATCCAATCAAGTATGGATTGATGCGAGCATTCATGAATCCGCTTCGTTATAAAGCATCTCTCCTGAGAGAATCTTTTCATCAGGTCGTTTTTGATCATGATAACTATAAGGCGCACAGACGTTGGGCAGATGAAATGAACCTCGAAATCTATGAAACTCAAATCCGTCCAAGTCTGGATGAGATGTATGTTGCTAGGGATGAAGATGGATTGCAAGAATTGATTGACTTCCAAAAACGTAGAGAAGAAATTCGTCGGGAGATTGTACAACAGGCGCGACAACAGGGCAATATGCAGGTCATGCTGATGCCTGAAGAACGATCTCCTGAATACGTATCCGGATTGGGTAGGATACTGGGTTATCCAGATTGTTGTATAGAAGCTTATATCGATGATATACAAAAGAGTGTTGATTCTGCCCTACGTGCATCCAATGAGCTATCTGATATGGATGAATCTGCTGAAGATAGGAGTTTCAATTTGCATGCTTATTTTGCCAGTGGATTTTTCCCGTGCGCTCCTGACTGTGAAAATGCCACCCAGACCGGGAAGGAAATGCAGGAGAAAGTAACTCAGATTGATGAACGCCTGTCTGATTACATGTTGAGGACATTCCGTTCTAATAAGGATTACGTCTTGAAATATCCAGAGATCCGGAAACAACGGCGTGAACAGATGATGTCAAAGCTGGGAGGGATGGAGGATGGGGTCTCCAGGCCCAGGTAACAGCGATAGACAACCAAGACAGGGTAAATTACCTTTTGTGGGAGGTGATGAATCTGAAGACAGAGTAGACTGGGCATCTCGATGGAATGAGGGGGGAGACAATATCTCCAATGTTCTGAGTGAGGTAACAACTCTCGATCAGCTGCGGGAAATATCTCTGGATTGTGAAAGGTGTGGTTTACGGGAAGGATGCAAACAGGTGGTGTTCGGTGAAGGTGATGAAAATGCTGATTTGGCTTTCATAGGAGAAGCCCCAGGAGCTACAGAGGATCGAGAAGGTGTCCCTTTTGTAGGTAGAGCTGGTCAGCTGTTGAATGGAATGTTGGAGGCAGCTGATCTACAGCGTGAAGATGTATACATCACAAATGTTGTAAAGTGTCGTCCGCCAGGGAATCGTACCCCTCGGAGGGAAGAAAGAGCTGCCTGCATGCCCTTTTTAAAGCATCAAATGCATTTAATACAGCCAACGATCATCATATCATTGGGGGCAGCTGCTACGCAGTCTTTAATAGATCCTAAAGCCCGCATAACCCGAATGCGAGGGAGCTGGCAATCCTGGGAGGGCACGAAAGTCATGCCCATGTTTCACCCGGCAGCACTGCTTCGCGACCCTAATAAGAAGAAGCCAACGTGGCAGGACATGAAGACAGTTTTAGAGGAGATTGAATGTGAGTAACTGTGAAAGCAGTTCAAAATCTAAGTTCAGCTGGATGACTACTTCTTCTCAGCAAACTCAACGCCTGGGAAGAGTTTTGGGTTCTTATCTGCAACCTGGTCAACACATCGCTTTGTTTGGACACCTGGGTACAGGCAAGACAACACTGGCTGGTGGTATTCTGGCGGGATTGGGGGCAGAAGCACCGTTTCGCAGCCCTACCTTTACGCTGGTACGGCAGTATGAAGGCAGATGCCCTGTATATCACGTAGATCTATACAGATTAGAGCCGGATGCTGCCGTTGACGGACTCTCCTGGGACATAATGCTCACTACCGACGCTATAACGTTGATCGAGTGGGCGGATAGACTTCCGCGGAGATTTTTGCGAAGTGATTTGGAGTTTTTATCTATAAAGATTATGCGCCGCAAAACTGATGACAGCAGAAAAATCATCTGTTTGGGCTCAGATGGTTTCACAGGTATTTTGAGGCGGGTACAGAAAGACTTGGAGGGATGACGATTTTCATTTTAGGCTTTGATTCTTCAGCCAACAGTGTGGGAGTGGCGCTGTTGAGGGAGGGTTTTCTTCTGGGACAGACGGCTCTGACTCGTCCACGTTCTGCATCCGAATTGCTTCCGAGTCTATCACAATGGCTTGTAGACCAGCTGGAGATGAATCTGGAGGAACTAGATGGTTTGGCTGTAACTCTGGGGCCGGGATCTTTCACCGGTCTGAGGATTACATCGTCGCTGGTAAGTTCATTGAGCCTGTCACAGAACATTCCTGCTGCCGGTGTGGTTACCACAGCAGGATTAGCTGGTGGAATACATCTTCCGGCGGACTCTTATGCAGTAGCAGCATTGGATGCTCGGGGGGATGCAATTTACGGGGCCTTGTATTACCGTCCTCCTGCCCGTTCACTTTTACCCAATTGTACGCCATGGTGGGTGCCGCAGCAAATTATACCACCTGCGCGACGTAGCGTGGTTGAAATGGTTTCTCTCATCCGTCGACACACGCCCGGGGATAGTAACGTATTCTGGATAGCAGATGGGAAGGATCCACACGAAGAAAAAGAATTCATAAAGTGGACTGATTGCCGTCAAGGTCCTACGTCTTTCATTCAGACTGATGTAAATCCCGCAGGTGTAGCTTATATCGGCTGGCAGAAACTGATAATCGGCATAATTGATAAGCCATCAGACCTTCATCCGAGATATTTTCGCAAGTCAGCGGCCCAACGAGCGTCGGAGGTGTCATCTAATGGAAGAGGTTAGTCGACACCAACCGCACACGACAAGTGATCCAGGTAAAACTCAAATGGGAACAGAGTCAATTGTGGTACGCTCCATGCATATCTCAGACCTGCCACAGGTTCTGGATATAGAGCGCCGGTCGTTCTCATCCCCCTGGTCGAAAAGAGCGTTCAAGCGAGAATTGGAAGGGAATCGTTATGCTGATTATCTGGTAGCCGACACAGGTGAGCAGATCGTTGGATATGCGGGTATGTGGGTGTTTGGATATGAGACCCATGTTACAAATATTGCGGTTGAACCGGACCTGCGCCGACAAGGCATTGGGGCTCAACTGCTGTTGGGGCTTATGCGTAGGGCTAGTTCGAGAAATATAATTCGTATGACACTGGAAGTTAGAGTGTCGAACTCACAAGCTAAGCAGTTTTACGACAAATATGGATTTGAGGCCAGGGGAATGCGAACAAACTACTACAGTGATACCAATGAAGACGCTGTGATAATGACCTGTGACGATGTGGGTTCGGTGCTCAAGGAAAAAGATCGCTCAGCTGTTGAGGGGGACTTCAATGAACAATCTGGTGTTGGGAATAGAAACCTCCTGTGACGATACCTGTATATCAGTTGTAAAGGATGGCCATGTGGTGCTTGCTAATGAGGTCAGTTCCCAGGCTGAAATGCATGCTCGCTACGGGGGCATCGTCCCGGAATTAGCCTCTAGGAGTCACAGCAGCAGCTTTATTCCCATGTTAGAATTAACTTTGCAGAAAGCAGAAGTAGAACTTGAAGAGCTTGGGCTCATAGCGGTGACCCGGGGACCAGGGTTAATTGGTTCGCTATTGGTGGGTATGATGGCAGCAAAAGGTCTTGCCTGGAGTTTGAACTTACCCCTGGTTGGAGTAAACCATTTGTGGGCTCATATTTGGGCATCGTCACTGGGCGAACGGGAAGGCCAGGTTCCCAGGCCTGCCGTCTGTCTTGTGGTATCCGGCGGACATACTGAACTGGTGTACTTGCGTGAAGGGGAAAGTTTTGAGGGCGATCTTCTGGGACAGACCAGGGATGATGCGGCTGGTGAGGCTTTTGATAAGGTTGCGCGTATCATGGGTCTTGACTACCCGGGTGGTCCCATAATAGATAAACTGGCAGAAAAATATGAAGGAGAATTTTTTAATCTACCGCGTCCAATGCTTGAGCACGATTCTGGAGATCTCAGTTTCAGTGGTTTAAAAACGGCGGTAGTTCGTCTAATTGAAAAGATAAGTGGGATGGAACTCACAATGGATTCAATCCCCCTTTCCGACACTGATCGCATGAAAGTAGCAGCATCTTTTCAGCAGGCGGTTGTAGAAGTTCTGGCACATAAGTGTATGTGGGGCTTGAAGTCCACCGGCGCTGAAACGCTGATAGTAGTTGGTGGGGTGGCTGCTAACCGACAGCTTCGCAGCTGTCTGAAAGACCTGTGTAAACGCCACAGCATTCGGTTAATTATTCCTGAGATCAATTACTGTACAGACAATGCAGCTATGGTGGCGGCAGCCGGATATTCTCAGTTCAATAGATTCGGCCCTGATTCTTTACATATAGATGTTAACCCCTCACTGAATTTACCTGGTTGAAAAGTCAGACGGATTAAAAGTACTTTACAGGATACATACTAGCTATAGGTCCACACAGAAACGGTCAAACGATGAACGGGGAGGTGAGTGCGATAAATAGCGATCAAGTCAATGCCTGGCAGGGTCCTTTACATTTTGTTGGCATCGGTGGTTATGGGATGAGCGGGCTCGCTATGGTTATGAGTTCTCTGGGTGTGGAAGTGAGTGGGTGCGATCTCCGAGAATCAGATAGAGTAAAACACCTTCGCAATCAGGAAATTAAGGTGGCTTTGGGACACAGCGAACAACATCTTCATGGGGTACGGGGCCTTATTTATAGTACTGATGTACCCACAGATAATATAGAACTGCAGGCAGCTAGAAGACAAGATATCCCTGTCATGCACAGATCAGATTGCTTATCTCACGTTTTTCGCACCTTTGGGCACAGTATTGCAGTAAGTGGAACTCATGGGAAAACCTCTACTTCTGCCATGATGGGGGAAATCCTGAAGGCGGCCTGCAAAGATCCCACGGTGGTCATCGGAGGAGAGTTACCTGAGGTTGGGTTTACTGCCCGTATAGGAGATTCTGACTATCTGGTTGCTGAGGCATGTGAAAGTGACGGTAGTTTTGTGCGCTATAATCCGAGGTATGCAATTGCCACCAACCTTGAACCGGAGCATCTGGAGTTTTACGATGGGAATTTTCAAAAGCAAATAGATGCTTTCGAAAAGTTCTTGCAGGGAATCCAACCTGGCGGAGTCGCAGTCATAAACAATGACGATAGACTCCTTTCCCAGATGGATATTCCCAATGATGTACAGAAGATAACCTGTTCGATGAGCGGATGCTCTTTTGCCGATTATGGGGCCCGCAATATAGACCTGAGAAACAGTGTGTTTGAATTATGGCACAATAAAAAAAGATTAGGTGAGATTGAACTCGGTGTACTGGGGAAGCATATGGTCTCCAACGCTCTTCAGGTGTCCGCCCTGGCGCATGAATTAGAACTTCCTTTTTCAAGTTTACAACGTGGCTTAAAAAAATACGGCGGAGTAAAGAGACGTTTTCAACGATTGGGACAATTTTGTGGTGTTGAAGTTATTGACGATTATGCTCACCACCCGACTGAGGTCGCAGCTACACTGAGGACAGCCAGACAGATAACTGAAAATAAACTTTGGGCAGTTTTCCAGCCTCAACGCCATACACGGACTCAAGCTTTAATGGACGAATTCAGTCAATGTTTTTCTGAAGCAGATGAGTTAATCTTGACTCCTATATATTCCCCTCCTGGTCAGGTACCAATCCCAGGAGTTTCATCGGCGGTTTTGGCTGATCGTATTGAGAAAGAGTCTGGTATTATGGCTGAACTTATCGGCGATAAGGCCGAAATAGTCAATGCCCTGGTTGGCCGAACATCTCCGGGCGATGTTGTATTGGTAATGGGGGCTGGAGATATTTGGAAAGTTGCCCGTCAGTTAGTTAAAGAAAGCGTAAAAGCTGCTCAAAATTAGGTCAAAGCTACCTGCTACTACTAGCTCAGCAGGCAGAAGATTTATCTGCATTCGAGGATGCATTGTTTGAACTGATAGGATACAATACATTAAACTATAAGACAACTATACTGCAAATGTATGTATTTTGCCGAAATATAAGGACTGTTGTCTGTTGTTGAGTCATGCCACTGATTTAATCGTGTGATTGTATATATCAGGATTAAAGAATTGATAAATAAATTGTTCAATGGGGAGGAAGGTGGCGTTTTTGCAGTCCAGAATTGTGGGGGAAGGTCTAACATTCGATGATGTTCTGCTCATACCGCAGGAATCTGAAGTCATACCAAATGAGGTTGATACTTCTGTACAGTTAACTGAACGAATTCAACTGCATATTCCCATCCTTAGCGCAGCAATGGATACTGTAACCGAGTCACGTACTGCTATTGCTATGGCCCGCGAAGGAGGATTGGGCGTTATTCATCGCAATTTGTCTCCTGAGGAGCAGGCACGCGAAGTGGATAAAGTTAAACGGTCTGAGCATGGGGTGATTACTGACCCCTTTTCACTGTCACCCGAACACCGGGTTAGTGAGGCCGTGGAACTAATGGACCGCTATCACATCAGCGGAGTTCCCGTGGTCAGGGGAGAGAAGTTAGTTGGAATAATTACAAATCGGGATGTCCGATTTGAAGATGATCACCAACGTTCAATAAGTGAGGTAATGACATCAAAGAATCTGATAACAGCTCCCGTGGGTACCAGTCTGGCGACTGCCAGACGCATTATGGGGGAGAACAAGATTGAAAAGCTTCCCCTTGTGGACGAGGATTTCAATCTGTGCGGTTTAATAACCATTAAAGACATTGAAAAGGCCAAAAAACACCCTCATTCCGCACGTGATACAGGAGGACGCCTCCTGGTTGCAGCAGCGGTCGGGGTGCGAAGCGAGGACATGAGGCGGGCGGAGATGCTTGTTGAAGCGGGAGTCGATGCACTTGTCATCGACAGTGCCCATGGACACTCCCGAAATGTTCTAAATGCTACAGAACAACTCAGCACCAGTTTCCCTGACGTGGATGTCATTGCTGGAAATGTAGCTACAGGTGAGGGGGCAAAAGCACTAATAAAGGCCGGAGCTGATGCAGTTAAAGTAGGAGTTGGACCTGGTTCAATCTGCACAACAAGAGTCGTTGCTGGCGTAGGAGTTCCTCAGCTGACAGCAGTATCGGAGGCTGCCGCTGCAGCTGTAGAAACCAATACCCCTGTCATAGCCGACGGCGGCATCAAATTTTCAGGAGATATTGCGAAAGCATTAGCTGCTGGTGCATCCGCGGTGATGATTGGAGGATTGCTTGCCGGTACAGAGGAAAGCCCAGGATCTGTTGAGATTTTCCAGGGGCGCAGTTACAAGGTTCACCGAGGTATGGGTTCTGAAGAGGCCATGCGGGATGGCAGTGCAGACCGTTACTTTCAAGAAAAAGAGGACAAGCCTGTCCCTGAAGGTGTTGAGGGACGTGTTCCTTATCGAGGAGCTCTGGCTGATATGGTGCACCAACTTGTTGGTGGCTTGAAATCTGGTATGGGATATTGCGGTGCAGAAAACATAAGGGAGCTGCAGACTGACACCAGCTTTGTCCGCATCACTGGTGCCGGTCTACGAGAGAGTCACCCTCATGATGTGACCATAACCAAACAACCTGCTAATTACCAGTTGTCAGATTCGGGAGATGCTGAGATGGACTGATGTTATAATAATATTTCTGATTGCATAAAGCTGTAATAAATCTTGAAAGTAATTGGTGTCGGGGGGGGATGTTGATGTTCAGGGGAGGGATTTCGCCCCAGTCGCAAGAAATTTTGTGTGAAATAGTATTGTCGCGGGTAACAATGGATGAATGTAAGACCATCAACATAACTCCCCCCACACCGGCTGTCGGCGTAAACCAGGTGGAAATCATCAGGTTCTCTCATGAAGTAGATGTTCAGGGAGTGAGTCAGGTTAATGTTCTCGGCTCTGCTGAGATTTCACTTCAATACCTGTGTTCGTCTGGTGAAAACAAGAAACTGCTCGATACTGTAGATTATACAATCGCCTTTCCCTTGCCTGACAATGACCTTATCAAACTGGCACCTGAGCCATCCCCCTCCCCCAATCTGTTTGAGGTGAGTGTACATCCCCTTCGGACGTTCCTGACTGGTCAGGCTTCCGGACAGCTGGGGTGTGTGCTTGAGATAAAGGGTAAACTTCTTATAACAGCACGTGCATGCGTGAATGTGCTGGCCATCCCCCCGTCAGAACTTTCAGAATTAACCTGAGTTATTTTTGTCGTCATTTAGTGAGCTGCTGGGTATCGACCAATTAAGCGGACCGGTACTGTTGGTTTGATGTTCCTCAGATGGTTCAGACTGCGTCTGAAATAGAGGCTTTTCCGCCTCCCTATCAGAGAATTCTGGGGGCATCTTTTTGCTGTCTTCTTCCCGCAAGTGACCATTTTGAAATGCCAGTCTGGCCTTTTGAAGGTGGTCTTCTTGGCTTGGTTGGCTGTTTGATTTCAATCTCACTGATTGTCTGTCCGGTGTTTCTTGGCGAGGAGCAATATTTTCATCAGCTGGAGCGGGTTTTGGTTCTGAATGTGGCAGAATTGAATTGTAGGCGGCCAGTATCTCCCCCAGTCTATCAGGGGAAATTTCTCTGGCCAGCAGTAGAAGTCTGCTCAAATCTTGTTCTGAACGTCCTTTTTTTAATCTTTGATACTGACCGAGGAGGATTTCCCCCTGTGGGCCTACAAGCCAGGACTCTTCAGTGATATTTCCATGAATTAGGATTTGTTCTGAATATCCGTTGATATGGTGTTTGCTGAAAAGGTGCAGGCTGGCCAGGATGCGTGCGGCTTTTTGCATGTTTTCAGGGTTGTGTAAATCCAAAAGGGGATAGTGTCGCTGCATTATCCAGATTGCATCAGAATCTCGGATTGTCAGAGTATCATCGGATGTTTTGACTATCTGGGCCAGGTTTGCAAATCCGTTTTCCGTGAGTGTCTCAACGTTTTGATTCCAGCCAGTGGATTCCTCAGAAGTCATCCCTGTTTTGATAAGCAAATATGTGTCTTCTTTACAATCGATGAGGTAGGTGCTTCTGTTTTTCCTACGAATGTGAGGATGCTGGCATATGGTAGGGTAGTGATCGGAAAGAAATTGAGCTAGTGGCATACTTGAATCCCCCCAGATATTCTACTATAGGATACCGATTCAGCCTGGCCGAGATATGTCAACAGAATGTTTCAAACTGGGTTTGCAGTTTTAGTGCAAACCCAGGAGACAATTAGAGTCGTGGTTGGCAAACAAAATTATTGTTGTCGCTGTGCTTCTGCTTCAGCACTTAGGTCTCTTCTTCGATGCCTGTCGCCTCCCAATAGCGGTAAGATAAGCAAGAGGGGAAGAATGCCATCGAGCTCCAGACCATCATCACCTAATAAAGTTGGCAGCAGGAGAAACAGCAGTAAAGTTGAAGTATGGTCGTCTCGTCCTCCTCCTATCATATTGACACCTCCTGACTGATTTCATTTGGACTGTAAATCAAGTCTCGAAGTTGACATTCTTTAAGCGGCGCTCACCTACTGAAACAAGGGGGAGAAAAAATCTAGTTTGGTGTTCTGACCTCAAATTTCCCACCTGCTTCAGCCTGATTAGACCAGTCGCTACATAATACGCTTGGGATAAAAATATGTTAAAGAAACTCAGATCAGCGCAAAGTATCGATTAAGATTCTGATACATCAATACGTACCGCTGTGGCCATCGTCCGTCAATGGCCATGAGTTGGGGTGTCTTATTGCTTGAGAAAACAAATCATGGGTCAGAAAGTATCGTTCCGGGAAGAGCAGTCGATTGAAGGTTTGATGAAATTAGAGTCATCAGGCTTCAACGTGGGAGATTTTCGCTAATAAGATGTACAGTAATAGAGGTATTAAATGAGCGTGCTTGCTTTGACGGTTATCGAGCATTAAAACCAATACGGTAAACAACAAGAGAACAATCATTTAGCTGCGCACCTCCCATATCCGCATAATACGCGTGCAATTAACAATATGTTAACTTGCAAGCGGTTCATCATTATCTGGGTGAGAGACCCCAGTTTCATAATACGGCAGTAGGTATATGAAAAAAGTCAAATTAACGAGGATATGTCTTTCAACATACAAATGTAGTAGTGAGATGTTGTGCGATCCTCCTGTATCACAGATATTGCAGTCTGTGATAAAGCTGCATTGCCCATTTTTCTGCATAAAATTTGAATAACGAAACGAATATTTTATTTTAAGAGTTCACCGACGGGAGGCAGGTGATTAGGTGGCAGAGAAAAATGAATCCAAAGAGGAGCGTTCATCCGAGAAAGAGAGAGGTCGGCAAAACGATATAGAGAATACAAGGTCACCATCGGTGGGGGAACCTTCTAATAGCAGCAGTTATAATCTTCCTCCGAAAAAGGAACAAACATTGAAAACCATGAAGACCATGGCTGATGAAATGCTGTACGTTGCTGAAAAGTTGAATTCATCAGCTCTTTACATCAATAAATTGTTGGAGGTTCTGCTTTTAACTCCGGAGGAGTATTCAGAACTCAGTGAAGCAGGGGTGGTTGACAAGCCTCTGGTCCAGTCGTCCATTACAGAGAAGAAATCTTCCAATCCTGACATGGCACAGCTTTTACAGTTGGCCCAGGGTACGGATATGGAGGCCATCGCTCAGACATTACTGGCGAGAATGCAGGGTGGCAAAGAATAATTTGTAACAGTCATGGGCGTGAAAGCGCCCGGGCTTTCCAGCTCGGGCGCTCGATAGAGAATGAATCATACTAGACATTATTCAGGCTCATTCGTTAGGAAAGGTAACTTGTACTTCAATACCATCCCGTTCTTCAAGAGTCTCAATCTCTTCTTTTACATCTTCCCATATCTCCATGGATTCTATCTCCATGATTACAGTGACCTGTTCATCATCGACCGGTGGCTCAGGAGCTGTCCACTCATCGGTCAGGCTTCCGAGGGCAACCAGACTGAATGATTGTGGAGCCTCCGGTACGTTACCTCCGACAACTCTGATGGTATATTCGCCTTCTGGTAGATTGCCCTCAGTACTGTGATCGGGCAGCAGGCGAATCCCCTCATTATTGTTAACCGAATCAGGTTCACCATCGGGCACTGAGTAACCGGGATCGGTGCCGGTCAGGTTGTTTCCGCGGTAAATCGTTCCGTCCGGTGCCACCAGCTCAAGGTTCAGGTCGTTGACCAGATGTTTTTCCGCTCCCTGTGTGGGAACCGGATCTGTCCAGGCCAGATGCAGATGCAAAGATTGAGAGCCATCTTCTACGTATATAGTCTCTTCCCAGCTGTTACCAGTACCCAGTTCTGTGGGGTTGTCCCACGCTTTCAATGAGCGTTCATCACCAGGCCAGTAAAGTGAGTTGTCCACGTCAAGCAGACCCCATCCCTGTGTATTATTGGGGTATTGTCCCTCGTCGTTGATATCTGCACCTGCTCCAGTTATTTCTCTGGCTCCTCCCAGCAGAGTTGCTTTGATTAATGCTGCGCTCGGTTCAAATGCGTTGCTGTCATCCTGAACCCCCATGGGGTAGTAGCCATCTGCATAATACTGTCGCACCAGGGCAGCTGCTCCAGCAGTAGTTGGAGAAGCCATGCTGGTACCTTCCAGGGCCACATAGCTGTTAGAGGTGTCGGCTTCAGCAGACACGATTTTGCTTCCAGGTGCAACCAGGTCGGGTTTAAGTCGGCCATCGACCGTTGGTCCCCGGGAAGAAAACGAGGTGACTTCCTGTGCGTTGTCCGTATAAACTGCTCCAACGGTGAGGATGTTTTTTGCATTGCCTGGTGTAGCGATAGTCAAACCTTCATCCTGTCCGAAGTTACCGGATGCAACTACCAGCAGGCTTTCAGGATAATCGTACATGAATCGGTCAGCATCGCTACCTATAGTACCGTACCCATCATCCAGGTCGCTGCTCTTCCCCCCCCAACTTTGATTGTTGATGTAGGCGCCAGCTTCTACTGCTTCTTCAAAAACCTCGTAGAAATCAAAACCTGCGCCCCACATTCCCATATCGTTAAACGCTTTCAAAATTACCAGTCGAGAATCAAAGGCATGTCCATCATGGTTGTTCCATTCACCGAATGGTTGAGCGTCCCCCGCGATGGTTCCAGCAACATGAGTTCCGTGGCCTAAGGGATCCCCGGCCAGTTCGCCGTTGTTTTCTAAAAAGTCAAATCCTCCAGCGAGATCTATATATTTGTCTATTTTGCGGTGCTCAGGCCCAAACTGTGGATCACTTGGATTACCAATAAGATCTCTCCACCAACTGGTGGTAGAAATCTCTCGATCGTCTCTTTCATTAGGCCATGGGAAGGGAATATCTTCATCTCCACCGCTGCCACCATCATAATCTGGATCATAGAACATTTCGTGTTCTGCATCTATTCCGCTGTCGGTAACTGCAACCATCTGTCCTCGACCGGTAAGTCGGTTTGAGTGCGCAGTATCAGAACCTATCATCGATCTTGCCTTATGGTTGAACAGCTGAATGGACGATTGGGGGGCCACATAAGAAAATCCAGTTTCAGATATTACCGAAAACAGTGTGGCCAGCTTACCGTCCACAACAGCCCGATACCGTGGTTCTGAGTATCCGCTGAGTCTGGTTATTTCTTCGCTCATCAGACCAGAAGATTTAAGCATATCTTCAAATTGCTCTGGAAATTCGTTACCGTAAAATTCAACCACATACTCGTTTTCTCTATCTGCTGTGGAAGCTCCCTCTGCTAGCGCCTGACGCACAGTAGGACTCATGCGCAGACCCTGGTGGTAAAGGCCGTGCCACTGCACTTCCGGCAGATCGGCAACCTGATCAATTTTGGTATCATTAGCCCTCACCACGTAGGTGTAGTTTGGCACGTAGTCAAGGACTTCAATTCCGTTGTGCTCGAGCGTCTGCAGCCATGCATTTTTTACCGGGCCGATAAACTGCAGAAGGTAATAGGCATCTTCTCCGCTGGATGGCCTGCTCCGAAGATTGTTTGGTACCGGAGGTTCACCATCTTCAGTATCGAAAGCCCAGTCACTTAAATGTATTTTTGTTCTCTCAGGCAGCATCTGAACGTCATATCCAGCCGCCGCTGCTTCTAACTGTTCCGAAGTGCCCTGTACCAGATCGAAACTCTCATAGCCAGCTTTTACTGTTAAGTTGGCGACTTCACTGACGTTTGCTTCTGCAGGACGATGAACCAAAGCCCATGCTTCTCCTGTCGCATTTGAGCTTGAAATGGAGGCATCGACATCTACCCCGGGTACACCAAGAGCAAAAACAATAAGCAGTGCCAAGCTAATATAGATTAGCTTTGCCCCTACTTCTGTGTCCTTGAACATATCATACTCCCTCCGATTTTGTTCTCCTCTCAAAATAGTCATGTTGGTGAACACAACATTTGCTTGGCGGTGCAGTAAATAACACCAAGTTTCGCCTTCCTGACAGGGTTTATAAGATAGTTCAGACCATAACAAAGCCTATGGCAACACTACATGGTGTTTTAAAGCTTAATCCCCAAGGTATGCCCTGAGTCAATGGAGAGTGTTGGAAGGTGCAAAGAACCAAAAACTAGAAAAGATCAATTGCGCCGGGAAGGATCATCTAGAGGGAAAGAATTATTCATTTCATTACTTAATTGGGAAAATAATTCACTTGAACGATGAAAATAACGGAGCGCTTCATTATGTTTTTCTTCCACCATGTATATTTGGCCCAGTTCCCTTTGGGTTTGAGCCAACAGTGAAAGTTCTTTTGCCCGTCTGAAGCAGTTTTCCGCAGTTTTCAGATGCTTTTTAGCCAGGTCAATTGCATCACGGTTAGCATTTGCTTTGCCAGCAAGTAGAGAAGCTTTACCGTAAACAAGGGGCTCCGTGTCAGGGTCCACAGTGGATAAAACATCATCTGCTGCGGACGCAGCCTTTGAAAGCTCTCCCTGACGCAGATTTATTCTTCCCTTGAACAGGAGTGCTTCAGCTGCGATTTTTACCTCTCCAATTTGAGTGGCGAGGTTTTCGGCTTCCTCCAGGAATTCAACAGAATCATGGCGATTTCCAAGATGTTCATTTACTTCACCCATGCGCCAGAGCATCTGTGCTTTTCTTCGGCGCACGAATTGATGGAATGACAGGGCATAAGCTTGATGAGATTCTGCATGAGCAGTAAGTAGTTCGGATCTTTGTAGATGCTCGTGGCAGCTGTCTGTAATTGTTCCCAGAAGATTTTTGAAATCAGATAATCCTGATGCCCGGGCCTGGGAACGCTGTAAAAACTGGCGGGATGTCTCCAGTTCTCCCATATTCAGATAAGATCTACCAAGCCCCCATTCTGCCATCATCAGATATCGCTGAGGTTGGGTAATGTTATGCTGATTTTCCAGTTGTTCTACAACTGAATCAAAAAATCTGATGGCTAACAGGTAGTTTTGCCGTAACAAATGAACTTCGCCCAGGCCGAGCAGACATTCTAACGGGCGTGTTCCGGTAATTTGTGACTTATCAAAAGTCTCTGAAGCATCGGTCAGGTATGTCAGGGCTTCATTCAATCTGCCTGCCTGAAGCTCAATGAGTCCACGACATAGACAAAAGGTTGCCACCATTGTCTGGTCCTCAGCGGTGGAGCTTTCATCAGACCAAATGTTTTCAGCTCGTTCTAGGTGGGCAAGGGCATCCTTTGTTTCTCCCAACATTAGATGGACCCTGGTTAATGTAAGCAGGATCTGGGTTTTTTCCCAAACACGGTCTACTGTATTTTCAGAAGGGAAGAGTTTGGAGATAGATACCTCAAGCTGATCTGCTATGCGCTCCAGGGAAGCAAGCGAGGGGCTGGTTTGTCCACGTTCTACCTGGCTAATGAACCCCGGACTCATGCTATCACCAGCCAGGTCACGTTGAGTCCGGCCCTGCTGTAACCGGAGGTGACGTATGTTTTGTCCCACTTTGTGAGATAAAGTTACATTATCTTCTCTACCACAAGATTCATGAGTCACAGGTTCCTCCCCCCGAGAAAGAAAAAGTAAGCATGAGTAAAATCTTTTGGTTTGATGGTTCATTCTATCTCAACCATAAATGAACTATCACTATATTTATTGACCTGTGTATGTTTGATATTATACAAAAATTCGACCAACAGCAATGGTATTTCAATCTATTGAAAGGTTAGTTTGGTTCGTGAGGCGAATCATTAAAGTAGCTCAATATAATAACTGGCGGGATGCAAATGAAGGAATGGGAGGGTCCAATGTTCAATGTTCATTGAATTTGGCTGGCTGGCAGCCTTTCGGAATCTTCATCGAAGTGGACTTGCAGTAGCTAGCCTGTCTTTAGCGACTGTAGTATTAGTTGTTGCACTAATTTTAAGTCAGGGGCAGCCGGGCATCGCCGATCAATCACTCCGGCTTGCTTTCGGTGGTGACATTATTGTTGCAAGGGAAGCACTGGCTGTTGAAGGGGTTTCTGCCCCTGAAGATGGGCCCACAGAAACTCACTGGGAAATGATACGTCGTTCTCCAGATAACCCGGGACTTTTATCGTATTTTTTGCCGGGGTTGATATATGAAGGTTTTCCCGGAAGAGAAGATGAATCTGATATATCTACCGAGCAAATTCTTAAAATACCTGGAGTGAAAGAAGTAACTCCCTACTTGACGATTCCGGCAGAGATGAAGGTCAATGGGCAGAAGTTCTGGGTTCAGGTCAGAGCCAGAAATGCAGAATTAGATCATGACTTTGGAGTAGCTGAAGAAACGGTCACTGACGGTCGTTATTTAATGTCTGATGATTCAGGCAAGAAGACCGCTGTCATGGAGGTCAACCGACTGCTCAGAGATAGCCCTACAGATGAAGAATATGGCTATCACCGCTGGAATGAGACAAGAGCAGTTATGGCGCAGGGTGCTCCTTCTATACGGCGCTATAGTTATCCCGAGGTTGGAGAATCGATTCAATTAATTTTGCCCCGAGGCGAACAAATGGTTGAAGACAACATGGTTGAACTGGATATTGTAGGCCATGTGCAGTTGGAGACTGGAGATATAAGCTGGGCTTTTGAGAGGATAACCCCTGGTGGGATGCAGCCAACAGAACGTTTTGATGACGAAAATCCATATCGCACTGTAACTGAACCGTTGTACTGGCACCTTCCCGAGATATGGGTTACTGGGCAAACTTTTCATGAGCTGTTGGAAATAACAGGAGAGGGTTCCTGGTCGCAGCCCACTGAATATGTGGTGCGGGTTGAGGATTATTCCCGGGTCAATGTAATAGCTGATGATCTTCGGGATAGATTCCCCAATTCTACCGTTCTTACTGTTGGTGATGTATCAAAAATATCGGATCTGCTGCCTGAGCCCATGACTGCAGTGCCAATGGAAGATATCAACACCAGCTACAGAAATCCCCAGGCGGCAGGGCCTCTGGTTTTTACAGCTCCCGAATGGTTTCAAACGCTTCTGACTGTGATAGCTGTTGCCTTAGCCGGGCTTCTCTACCTGGGGAATCTTTATGTAATAACAATTACCCGGAGTCAGGAAATGGCCGTACTGAAGGCTCTAGGCAGTTATAACAGTCAGCTGTTTGTGGCGTTTATAACCGAAATGCTGGTGATATCAGGGATTGGGACTCTGATCGGTTATGTTATCTCGATGCCCATGCTGATTCATCAGTGGTTATCTAATGCTCTCAGCTGGGGAACTATCCTGATTCGTCTAAGCCAGGGATTGCTGATGGTTGCTGCCCTGGTGTTTGCGGTCAGTTTTTTGGCAGTGCTGCTCCCCTTTGTAAGAGTGGCGCGGCTTTCTCCAAATGAGGTGATAGGAAATGAATGACAACTGGTATTACCACCTGGTTTATAGAGAATGGAAAGCTAATAAAGTGGCCCACTTATTAATAATAGGGATTTTGGCTTTATCAATGGTGTTGTATGGGTTTTACGGCATCTGGAGCGAGTCAGCTGGTCTTGGTGACTACAGTACGGAGCCGATGGACACGCCTGCCCCGTTGATAGCCTTCTATCCGGATTGGACCAGCAGTCTGGCCGACCGACCTTATGGAGAAGCCAGGGGTTCATACTCCATGGAGCAGACAGTCCAGCATCCCAGGATACAGGATGTCACCCGGTACATAACTACAGGGTTGATCACTCACGTGTACAGTGAGGTAGGTTCTGTGGATGCCTGGGGCGTAGATGCGGATGATTCTTTTTTTGCAAACAGGCTCGAGGTTGTCCAAGGAGATTGGCTCAGCCCGCATTCCAATGAAGTTCTGATAACCACTCAGCTTGCTGATGAGTTGGGTGGTGAGATCGGAGATGCACTGAATCTGGGTTTTCTTCCTCATGACGGAGGCAGCCGACGTTGTGGTGAATTTGTGATCGGGGGAATGATTGAGGCACGATCCGGGTTCGAACGTAAGATTGTTCTTGTCAGAGAGATGCTCGCCGACTTAACCAATATGACCAATCACAATGCAGCCTGGCTCTGGCACGAACCAGGCCCACGCCGTGGAGTCGAGCGGGTCTATGGGGCCCTGCAGGATGTGTTACCCAGAGTTCGGGCACCTGCGTATCCCTATCACTATTCTGAGGGGCAGTCAGGCGCAACCGACCTCAGCGGTCATCCTTCTTTGGGTCGATTGGGAGGTGTCCCCAGTCCCTTTATGCATCGGGTTACCCCGATATACTGGTATGAAACAGCAGTATCTGAGAGGTTGGCGAACATAAGCCAGGGTGGGGTGATTTCTGTAAGCGGGCTCGTGGCGTTGATGTTTTTGCTGGTGGCTGTAGCTCTAACCATTACCGTTCTGGTTATGGTGCTGGATAGGCAGTCTACGATCGGGCTGTATTCTACACTAGGAATGAAACCCGGAGATATTGGGGACATGTTCAGAATGCAGCTGATCTTTGATTCGATGGCTGGTACCCTGCTGGGTGTGGGGATGCTGCAGATACTTTTAACAGCTCTGGGGACGCAGCAGACCCTGTCTGACATTCCACAACTGACCATAATTTTGGGATTATTTCTTCAGGTAGCCTTAATTTTATGGGGCGCAAGGGTTGCTGCAGAATTGAGCGGATCTCGTGATCTTCGCGCTCATTTACGAGGAGATACAGATTTTGATTGGTGGAGTTTAATAAGGATTTGGCCTACACCGGCAGGAGTCGATAGTGAGGGTGATGAATCTTATGAACAGCAGCAACAATAGTTCAGGTGTTGTACTTAAAGCCCGAAATTTACGCAAGCATTATCAGACAGGCAGTGAAATTGTTCGGGCAGTGGACGGTATAGATTTAGATATCAATTCTGGAGAATTTCTGGCGATTATGGGCCCATCCGGTTCGGGTAAAACCACTCTTTTGTCACTGCTCGGAGGCCTGGAACCTCCCACGGATGGACAGGTGTTTTTGCGTGACCGTCAGGTGGGAGATATGTCAGGCCGTGAACTGGCTCAACTGCGCAGATTCGAGATAGGTTTTGTCTTTCAGAGTTTCCACCTAGTTGATCACCTCACGGCCAAGGAAAATGTTCGTTTTCCATTGGGTTTCAACAGCAATTATAACCCGAGTGAGAAGGAAGAAAGAGCTATGGAGCTGCTCAGTCAGGTGGGATTGGGGGATAGAAGCGATCATTTCCCACGCCAGCTTTCAGGTGGTGAAAAACAGCGAGTTGCCATAGCCAGAGCCCTAGCTAATGAACCTGCTGTTATTTTGGGTGATGAACCTACTGGTAATTTAGATCAGGAAACCGGTGATGAAGTGCTTGACGTATTTGAGGAGCTTCACCGTCGTTTAAATCAAACAATGGTTATGGTCACTCACGATCCCCGGGTCGCCGAACGTGCCAGGCGAGTGGTAACATTAGAAAATGGGAAGGTAGCGGGAGACCGACAGAAGCAGTGAATCTGCAGCGGGAGGAGGTTTGGCTTGATTAATGTTATGGCAGCTGGCCAAAAGAAATGTCAGTCGCAACTGGACTAAAAGTGTTTTAGGAATCCTGGGTATAGCCATTGCTGCGGCGGTAATGACGGCGTCCTTTTCGCTGCAAACAGGTTACCCTGAAGGTGCCCGGAGAGCCTACCGTGGATACATTGGAGGTGACGTGGTAATTTATCCTGGTACCGTAGGAATGGAATATCATCGGGCCCTCGATGATGACGGTGAAAAAGTCTGGCAGTGGACAATTCGCAGGGATCAGGGGCTGAATGATCTTTCAATCTTCCACCCGAATATTTATGATGAAGGATATGTGTCTCCTCCTGATGAACGAACATATTTTCAACCCGGGGAACTGCCCCAACCTCTACAGTCCGAGCACCTGCCGGAACAAGTGGAGTCAGTCCAATCCCTCTACAAAATGCCCGTCCAGCTGGTTGCAGGACATGAGGACGGGGGACAGGAGGTTCACCCCATCAGCCTGCGAGCCCGGGATGTGGAGATGGATCATCAGCAGTGGGAGCGATGGAGCATGGCTGATTATGTACACCAGGGTCGGTGGTTTGAGCCAGATGATGACGGTTCTCTTGTAGCAATGGCCTACGGAGTGAGACCTCAATATCCTGATTTTGAGGGAAGCCGCCCTCAATTTTCGGTTCCTCCGGTGTGCGAACAAGTCACGATTCGAGTACCGAGGCTTCTTGGTTACCGGGACGGTTTTCCCGTCTGGGACTGGGATGATCCGAAGATTATGAATCTGGCCATTGTTGGACATTTTGCTTTTGCAACTGAAAGTAGACCGGTCCGTCAGCTGGTCCTTGAAGATGGCCAAGTCGAACAGCTCGATGAACCAGCTATGATTCAGCATTATGTGGAAACGGAGGATCTGTTCGTACCCCAGAGTACCTGGCACAAAATTTTTGACAAAGTTGCTCCTTCCGGGCTGGCCCCCCGGGTGTATCAGCTCAATTTGGTGTTGAGTGATATGTTTTATGCCAAGGATGTCAGTGAGCAGATTGGACAGCAGATGAATAATGCTACGGTTCGAACTGTTCCCGAACAGGTGGTTATGGGCAGAGATGAACGGGGGCAGAGTGTCGTCCCGGCGGATGTTTCCACCATGGTGATTGCTGGTTCACTGGCAATTGCTGGATTACTTCTGGTGGCTAACATGTATATTCTGGTTATGCAGCGCCGAAAAGATATGGCTATTCTAAAGGCGATTGGCATGTCCCCAGCAGGGGTGATGAAGCTGATTCTGCTGGAAACGATGCTTATTGCACTGATTGGTGCGACACTGGGGTTTGGCCTTGTGAGGCTGGGTATTACGGGAGCCTTGCTCCTTTCTGAGGTTACTGCTGCTGAAATTGGCATATTGACCTTGCGGACCGGTGTAATGGTGATTGGTTCATCGATCATTTTAGCCCTTGTTTTTGGACTTCTGCCTGCGTATCAGGCGGTGCGCCAGACGACTATGGAGGTGCTGCGGGATGTCGAAACCTGAGCAAACAGGTGACACAATTTTAACTGCTGACAAGGTAAGTAAAATATTTCTGGTAGGAGCTGGGGTTCGAGCTGTGGACGATCTTTCCATGGAGGTTTCTGAAGGAGAATTTTTGTTGATTACAGGGCCTTCTGGCTGTGGGAAGAGCACTCTTCTGAGTCTTTTGGGAGGATTGGATCGACCAACTTACGGGGATGTTTATCTGCGCGGCCAGAGCTACGGTGAGCTCAACGAAAATGGATTGGCCAGACTCCGTCGTACTGAGATAGGGTTTGTCTTTCAGTTTTTCAATCTGTTAAATGATCTGACTGCACGAGAAAACGTTCAGCTGCCCATGCGCCTTATCGGGATGTCTCCTGGAGAAATGGCAGATCGTTCAGAGATGCTTCTGTCGCAGGTGGGTCTTGAGGAGCGTATGGAACATTATCCCTACGAGCTTTCCGGAGGAGAGCAGCAGAGGGTCGCGGTCGCCCGAGCTCTGGCCAATGAACCGGCGGTTGTGCTGGCAGATGAGCCTACAGGCAACCTGGACAGTAAAAATAGTTCTGAAGTGATGAATATGTTTACTTCTCTTAATAAGGAAATTGGACAGACGTTTGTGATCGTCTCCCACGATGAAACGGCCATTAATTATGCCGCACGCAGGATTTATATGCGGGATGGTGCAATTGAGAAAGTGGAGGGTTGAGTGATGTCTGAACGAGAACGTGGTTCTCAGCCTGAAAATTCAGATTCCAATGACGGGAGCGGTTTCCGTTCAGTTCCAGAAATGCTGCTGGCTCCGATCTTACGTATAATCAGGAGTTGGAATGTTGGAAACGCTCGCTTTGTTGGAGATACCTGGAAGACAATGCTGCCCTATTCTTACAAAAGCATCCGACAACGCAAGTGGCGGGCGGGTATGTTGGCGCTCAGTGTGGCCCTGACAATTGTGGTTTTTGTTGTATTTACCTCGTTTTATAATGCAACGGAGACTGCTTTTAGAGGTGAAGTTGAGGAAGTGACCATGGTGGCGGATGTTGTGGCCTATTCATCGGAGCCGTGGCCCGCGGAGACTACCCACCGCCTCAATTTTGCCCGGGCAGCTGAAAGCTTTGACATTGGATACCGCACCAAGATCTACAGTAGTCTGGGTTACGAGTTCCTGATCGGTCTTGATCAGGCTGCCTTTGAGCCAAGAAGCTATCCTGAAGGGCAACGGCCTGACGCTCAAGTTCCGTCTGACCTACAGATGCAGGACGGACGGTGGCCTCAAAACAGCCATGAGGTGGCTGTACCAACGCGCAGATCTGAGGATTCTCCAGTGCGGGTTGGAGATCAATTTACCATACAATGGCTTGATGAGAACAACCAACTGCACAGAAAAGATTATGAAATAGTGGGGCATTTCACCGTAGAAGATCCTATATTGGAACAACCAATAACCAGGCTGCCATATGAGGAAGACCTGGGTCCGTTCGTGGACCTACAGACAGCGGAGGACGAAATCAGACCAGGAGGAAATCTCATTCTGATTCGTTCGCAGCAGCCATCCAGAGTCCAGCAATGGCTTTCAGAGCAGTTTCCACCAACTGTTCATGTTATTACTGCAGATCAGGGAAAGGAAATGGCGACAGGACTGTTCTGGCAGCTGTTTTCCGGGGGAAGGATAATGGTGTTTCTGGTAATGCTGTTTTCCGGGCTTGGGGTGCTGAATGTTCTTTTGCTGAATTTTCTGGAGCGCAGAAGGGATATCGGTATTTTCAAAGCTGAAGGTACCCTGGACGAAGAAGTACGGATCATGTTAATGCAGGAAGGTTTCCTGATGGCCTTAGGGGGAGTAACCAGTGGGCTCATTTTGAGTTGGATTGCAGTGAGACTCCTGGATGCGTATACGATGACTCCATACCTGCTTTCGCCCATAAACCTCGTGATTGCATCAGTATTGGCTATGCTGGTGTTTTACATTGGTGCCCTGGTTCCTGCGGGCATGGCCAAGAGGATGACGGTGAACCATCTACTTTACCGCCGCAATATCCTTTGACAGGGGACAGCGGCTGCCTCGAGATGAGATGACATTGTTTTAATGGTACAATATTACAAAGTAGTGGGCTTGATTGGAGGTAGAGTATGACAGGAGAGACTGAATTTGATTTTGACACCATACTAGCTGTCGACGTGGGTAGTACTACCACCAAGACGATTTTAGTGGAGAAGATAGACGGAGAGTACCGAATGGTGGGCCGTGCCGAAGCCCCTACGACAGTAGAAGCTCCTTATGAAGATGTTACTGCTGGATTTCGCGATTCGCTGCAGCGCCTGCAGGACAATTTGTCCCGGCGATTTCTTCGCAACGGCGGGCTGATTTTGCCAAAAGACGAGGAGGGTTGCGGAGCTGATCTGTTGGTTGGCACCAGCAGTGCCGGGGGCGGACTTCAGATGATATGTGCAGGCCTGATGGGTAACCTCACTGGAGAGAGTGCCGAAAGAGCTGCTTTAGGTGCTGGAGCCATAGTCATGGATGTTATTTCTGCAAATGACGGACGCAGCGTTGTAGAGCGTGTCCAGCTACTGCGCGATCAGCGTCCTGACATGATTCTTCTTGCCGGAGGTACAGATAAAGGTAATGTTTCTCAGGTTGTGGCTCTTGCTGAATATGTGGCTGCTGCGGAACCCCGGTCCCGATTGGGAGAGGATCACCGCGTTCCGGTCATCTATGCTGGTAACGAAAATGCCCGGGATATGGTTCAGGAGATACTGGGGGATGAACTGGATTTAAGTATTGTGGATAACATCAGGCCACAGCTGGAACAAGAGAACCTCGAACCGGTCAGAGATGAAATTCACCAGCTGTTTTTGGATCATGTCATGGAGCATGCCCCAGGATATTCAGAACTACTGGAACTGACTGATCGTAATATGCAGCCAACTCCCATGGCGGTGGGTAAGATGATGCAGCTGATGGCATCAGAATATGACGTCAATGTGATGGGAGTAGATATTGGAGGGGCTACAACTGATGTCTTCAGTGTTGTGGACGGAGTTTTTAACCGTTCGGTGAGTGCCAATATAGGTATGAGTTACAGCCTGGCTAATGTTTTCGTTCAGTCTGGGCCCGAGGAAATAATGCGTTGGATGCCGGCCGAAGTTGAGGAAAAAGAGCTCAGGGACTGGCTGTACAACAAAGCCATTCGCCCTACCGGCCTACCTATTACCACCGAAGATTTACTGATGGAACATGCGGTTGGTCGAGAAGCGCTTCGACTTGCATTTGAACAGCACCAGAAAGTAATAGTCGGACTGAAGGGTATAAAGCAGCGGGCCGGTTTCGACCGGGTATTCGAGCAAGCGACAGGTGGTAGACCAGTTGTCAGACAGAATGAAATGGATGTAATCATCGGCAGTGGTGGACTGCTTTCTCATGCGCCTCGTCGGGCCCAGGCGGCATTGATGCTTCTTGATGCATTCCGCCCCGAGGGAATTTCCCGACTGTATGTGGACAGTGTTTTCATGATGCCTCACCTGGGTGCTCTCAGTGAGTTGGCTCCTGATGTGGCAAAAGCGGTTTTCGTCCGTGACTGCCTGATCCCATTGGGCACTGTAATTGCCCCTTCTGGAGAAAGTACGTTCGGCTCGGCGATGGCTGAAGTACAAGTTGAAAAAGAAGATGGAGAGAAGATAACTGAGGTGGTTCGCAAGGGAGAACTCAAGGTAATCCCCGCTACTGCCGATCAGGCCCTGCATGTGCAGGTTTCACCGCGTGGCAAATTTGATGCCGGAGAGGGCCCGGGAATTCGAATACGGGCTGATGTAAGAGGTGGCCGCGTGGGCCTGATATTGGATGGACGAGGCAGGCCTATTAAATTCCCACGCCGTCCCAGCCAGCTTCACCAGACAGTGCGCGATTGGCTGGTTACCAGTGGGGCCTACTCTGAAGAGCAAATTGAGAAATTTGTTGGCGCTCAGGAGGTGTATTGATGACCGTCGAAAAAGAATTTTCCGTGGTTAAAAGCGAGATGGTGCGGCGGAGCCGGACATTGCCTCTCTCTGGTGAAATATTGGTTGAGGAAGGGGAGCAGGTCGGACCTGATGACATAATTGCTCAGACTGAGTTTATACCTGGTGCGCCCTATGTAGTTGACCTAAAATCTGAACTTGGAACCAAAGATATGAGTATAGAACAGGCCCAGAAAGCCCTGATGGTGGAAGTTGGGCAAAGAGTTGCTGAGGGTGAAGTCCTCGCTCGTTCTGGAGGTGGGCTTTTCAGCAGGCGGGCTGAGATAACCTCTCCGGTTGATGGTGTGGTGGAGTATGTATCCGTCTCTCAGGGCCGCATACTGATAAGAGAGGATGCACAATCTGCCGATCCAGTAGTTGTGGTCAACGTTGCACGGCAGCTGGATGTTTGGCCTGCAATGGTTCGCATGTATATGCGTTTTAATGAGGGGGCTCAAGTTGAACAGGGGCAGGTATTGGCCGCAAGCCCGGGTATGGACAGCATGGACTATGCTTATGCTCCTGCTTCGGGAACTATCGAGAGAATTGATGCTCATAACGGGCTGGTGTATATAGTCCGACCGGTTCAGGAGACCCGTCTTACTGCTTATATACCAGGAACTGTGGAAAAGATAATCGAGGGAGAGGGTGCCACTATAGCTGGTCCCTGCACAGTTATAAAGGGAGTGTTTGGCATCGGTGGGGAAAACTTTGGTCAGCTGCTAATTGTGGGCGAACCTGGTGAGAAGCTTTCCACCGATGAATTTGGTGAGGAGATATCAGGTCGAGTTATAGTTGTTCCCGGGTTTATTGATGAGGAAGTTCTGCTGCGGGCTGAAGATCTGGGAGCTTCTGGAGTTGTAACTGGAAGTATTCATCAGCTGGATCTGAGAAATTTTCTTGAAGAAGAAATGAACGCCAGTATTACCGGTGAAGAAGATGTTGGAATGACGGTGATATTAACGGAAGGTTTTGGACACCTGTCCATGTCGGTTGATTTGCTCAGAGTTCTGGATGAACATGAAGGAAGCACCGTTTCCGTAAACGGACGCACGCAGGTTCGGGCCGGTGCTCAGAGACCGGAAATGCTGATTTCATTGGACTCTCTTCCCGAGCGGCCGGATGATACCCAGGTAACAGTTGTCGAGGGAGATCCTGAACCTGGACAGATGGTAAGGATTATAACCAAACCTTATTTCGGAAGGTTTGGAGAGGTTGAAGAAGTGTTGTCTATCAGTGAATCTTACGAAACTGAGGCAGAGCTTCCCTCAGTACGCGTTCGACTGCAGGACGGTCGTCTTGTAGTAGTACCACTGGCCAATATTGAGATGTTCCGTTGAATCTCGGGGGGTTGTTGATGTAATCAGGATTGCTGAGGGTATATTAAAAATACTATGCTTGCACAAAAGTGACTCTGAATTTTGCGAAAGGGGGTAACATGGACCGGGTTAGAAGACACACCCTTCTGGCTGCTGTATTACTTGCTGTAGGCCAGGGAGCAATCTGGCTGCTTGACACATTTGCTCCAGATTTCCCTCATCTACTGCGTTTTTTTGGGTTCTTGATGGCAATGAAACTCATCGGTGATGTCATTTATTATCGCTTGTGGCCGCATCGTCGCGAGTGGGTGCATTTTGTGTTTTACCTGTGGGAAGATTTTTTTCACTATCTGCGCATAGCTTTTCCGGTAGCTGTCGGACAGCGATTAATGGAGACCACCCTTTTTGCACCGTATATTTACGATGGACCCCCAACCACTGTGAGTCACATGTTAATTGCGGGACCCTACTTGGCAATTGTCGTATACATCGTTAACCGCTGGCTTAGAGAAGAGGATGAGCAAAATTCCTACCTGCAGGCCCGTCAGTTTCTGCATCTGCCCTGAACCAAATTGTCTGGCTGAATTAACTTGATTTTGCATGCCCCAGGCACCCCCCGGGGGTGTTCTGAACGTGGTGGTGCGGCCGGCACCGACAGAGGGCCGAGGTCACGTAGGACCATTAGCCGAAGTCAAGGGTACCTGTTGTAGTGACACAGGATCTGAAGGAATCTGAAGGCAAAGTTGCGACCCGAGGAACACGAACTCTGGAATAGGTGCAGCGGATTGGGCGAGTCTGCACGACAAGACAAAACCCGAAATTGGCCAAAGGTCTGCTGCGTAAACAGGGCGGGTGTGCGATGAAAGTATCTGTCCTTACCCGGGGAGTTCTGTCGTTGGTCATAAACGACAACCTGCATTGCAAGATGCATTTGAGGCGGCAGAAGTCAGCAGAGGTCATAGTAGGCGGGATGACAAGATTGCCCGACTGAAGGACCGAATATGTTCGAGAGGATGAACACTGTGTGTTCGAGAGATGTACATAGACAGCAGAAAACTCCTCAAGGAGCTGACCGGCAGGAGGAGACGGCGGAATACGTCAGAGCCTGGTGGCGGGCCGAGTACATCTCCGGCACGAGCA
>CAZRFK010000016.1:0-29737 GCA_964599275.1 uncultured Clostridia bacterium | reverse complement strand
GAGCTCTCATCCTTCTATTTTGGATCAATTCCCCACATTAACTTTACACATACCTACAGTCACAGCTGGGCGAGCAAAGGGCTGAGGGTCTTTACAAAGCTGACAAAATGGCTCAGCTTCGTAAGTCCCAGATCACAACCCTGTGCTGAGAAGCCTGTACTAGGACTGGTTACAGGAGCAGGAAGTAAAAAAGCTCATAAGACTCTGCATACCAGATACCAGGTAAGTCGCCGCATCCGAGGAGAATTGATTTCCTTGGAGGAAGGCGACCGGTTGAACATGAAGTTATGTGTAGGGACTTTCTGCTATCAGAAAGATTCGTACGACACACCGCGCTTATTGAGCCAAAAACTCGAAGAAGAAAATCTGACCCAAAGGATTACTATGGAAGCAGTGTTCTGCTTCGAAGAATGCTCCGTAGGCCCCTCTGCCAAAATTGGCAACCAATTATTGGTGGGGCAGATATAAATAAAGTTCCCCAGCTGCTGGAAATGATTGAGAATCAGATTTCTGACAAATCGAAGCTCGGTACGCGCAGCTGAACTAGGTCGATTACTGGGGGTATGCCATCGAGATGAGAAAAATCCCGATACCTGTACTCAATCGACTGCCAAAATACCTGAGAACGTTACGAAATCTGGCCGATGCAGATGAAAGTTTTGTCTCGTCCTCTACACTCGGAGCCGGTGCAGGAGTAAAAAAGTCACAGGTGAGAAAGGATCTGGAGAATGTTAACTGCAGCGGAAGACCAGGTAAGGGGTACTACATCCCAGAGCTGATCACCGAGTTGGAGGAGCTGTTAGGACTGAACAACGTCACCGAAGCTGTGGTAGTCGGAGCTGGGCGCCTGGGTCGGGCGCTCAGCCAGTACCCTGGATTTTCTAAGTATGGTCTCGAAATTGTGGCGTTACTTGATAATGATCCACAAAAGATTGGCACAAACGTCGGCGATGTTCGCATAGTTGATGTAGATAAACTGATGAATTTGGTCAGAAGGATGGCCATTACCCTAGCAGTCGTAACAGTACCCGCTGAATCTGCTCAAAAAGTAGCTGACGACTTGGTAGCCGGAGGTGTTCGGGCGATCTGGAATTTTGCTCCCACCTTTCTGGAGGTACCACCGCACGTGCACGTTCAGGATGAGGACCTGGCCGTTGGACTGGCCAACCTCTCTCATCATGTCGCACAGACCATGAAAAAAGAATAGTTAAATATAAACACCGAGGGAGATTTCTGATGGCATACCTCGGTATCCTGCTGTACTGCTGTTCAAAAGATAAAAATCTACCTGCTGCTGGCAATCATCATTGATACGCCTTCTGAATATTTAAATGCACCGGCTCCGCCTGACAGGCGGAGCCGGTGTCGGTAAATCTTTGAAAACACTGAATAAATGGAGAATCTCAGTGGCCATCTGTAGGATAATTTATTCAGGATCCTCCTGCTCTTCATCCTCACTCAAGCGATCTCGTGTTTCGGTAAGTAGATCACCAAATACATCACCCAGCGTGAGACCTCCAGCTCGTCGGTCCTGTCTCTCTTTTGCCGGCTCTTCTTCTCGCCGTGCTTCCTTCAAGCTCAGACTTATACGGCGGTCTTCAGGCTGCACCTGCAGCACTTTAACAGTGATATCCTCACCTTCAGAAACAACTTCACTGGGTTCTGTCACGTGATAGTCCGCCAGTTCAGAAATATGAACCAGGCCTTCAACACCCGGTTCCAGTTCTACAAATACTCCAAAAGGAGCAATCCGCATCACACGGCCATCTATCATGTCACCGGGGAAGTAGTTCTCGTCAACACTTTCCCATGGGTCAGATTGCAGCTGCTTGAGACCAAGCGAGATCTTCTCCTCATCGCGGTCAACATTCAGCACCTGTACTTCAATCTCGTCTCCCACGCTGACCACGTCTGACGGATGATCAACGCGACCCCAGGACATCTGCGACACATGCAGCAAACCGTCTACTCCACCGAGATCCACAAAAGCACCGAAGTCGGTTATACCCTTCACAACACCTTCTCGCACTTCACCTTCATTGAGATCCTGCCAGGTGTCCTGCTTCTTCTGCTCGTATTCCTCATCGAGCACGGTCTTGCGAGAGAGAATGATCCGGTTCTTATTACGATCAAGTTCAATTACCCTGGCTCGCACATCTTCGCCTACATACTGAGAAAGGTCACTGACGTAACCCCGGTCAACGTGAGAAGCGGGCATGAAGCCACGAAGACCAAAAACATCCAGGACCAGACCGCCTTTAACTTCCTCCACTACAGGTGCTTCAAGGACTTCTTCTTCTTTATGCGCTTTGTAAAGACGATCCCAAGCTATCTCATCCAGGGCTCGACGGTAGGAAGCCAGGACAGCACCGTCGCGACCGTCAACGCTGAGAATATATACAGGAATTTCCTGACCAACTTCAAAGACGTCTTCTGGCCGTTCGTCAGATTTGAGACGCAGTTCAGAAAGCGGAATAACTCCATCGGACTTATATCGGACGTCAACCAAAACGTTGTCCTCGTTTGTCTGAACTATTGTACCCTCAATTACATCACCAGGCTGCAGCTGAGCAAAATCGAGGGCCTCGTCGTCTTCCATACCTTCCATGCTGGGCACATCTTCTTCCTCTTCATCTTCATCTTCATCTTCAGAAGTGTCCTCAGCCGGCTCTTCTTCTGCGCATGCGCATTCCTGTTCCTCAACCTCTTCTACTTTTTCTACTTTTTCTACTTCTTCAACTTCTTCTACTTCTTCAACCTCTTCATCACAACAAGTCATGTCTTGTTCCTCTTCTGATAATTCGCATTCCTCCGTAATTTCCTCGCTGCACTGCTGTTCGTCTGCTTCCGTCTGTTCACACTGATTTGTGTTTTTTTCTTCGTCAAACACTGTGTGTGATTCCTTCCTTCCCGGCCTATCCCTAGTTTATAGTAATAATCGGTGCACTCCACCCATTATTTTCATTGTAGGAAGGCTCATTGTAATAGTCCGACACTTATGCCTTAAAACCTAACCCCAACTCTCCAGCACCAAGCAAGTACAAATTTAATACCCCTCCTGCCTATCGCCCCCTAACCGCTTTACTAAACACAATTTTATCCTCCAACCTTTAACATAACAAACTTGTGCTAATTCGACCAGGTTCTAGAATCTAATATACTTAACAGGCGGTCCTTGACGGAATTTATACTGGACTGTGGTGTAGATGTTCCGCCAACGACTGCCACCTCTCCAAACTTACCAAGATGACTAACAGGGAGATCATCTGCAGTTTCGACGTGGTACGATGGAATTCCTGCTTCTGTTCCCACCCCAACTAACGCCGAGGTATTTGAACTGTTCTTACCTCCAACGACTACCAGAGCCTCTACCTTCTCTGCCATGTCTCTAACAGCCTGGCGGCGTCCACTCACAACGTGACAGAGAGTGTCCTCAACCTGAATCTGCCCTGTTTTTTGTTGCAAAACTCCCAAAATATCTTCAACTAAGTCCGGAGGAAACGTAGTCTGAAAAAGAACTGCCCGCTGCTGGCGATGTGACAGCTGCTGGGCAGCAGACTGTGAATCCACTATTTCAGCCTCATCGTCGCATCTGGCTAAAACCCCACGAACCTCGGGATGATCCTGACGGCCCACAATAGTAACCGGCCAATGCTCGTTGCGAAATTTCTCCGCAGCTCGCTGAACTCTACGTACTTTAGGGCAGGTCGCATCAACAACCGACACACCGCGCTTTTTAAAGTCAATGATTACCTGCGGCGGCACCCCATGGCTGCGAATTATTACTACAGATCCACTGGATATTTTTTCAGGCGTCTCAGCTACGGTGATACCTTCTTGCTGCAAGTCGTTTACTACCAGAGGATTGTGTACTATTTCACCCAGAGTATAAACGGCCTCTTCATCATAGTCTCGGGCCGTGGCCAGGGCTTTACTTACAGCCTTCCTAACACCATAGCAAAAGCCTCCGTCGGGCAAAGTATGTATTTTTGGTTTGCTTTCAGGCTGTGCTCCTGTCTGATTCTCCATAAGCTAAAACTCCTAAAACGCAACTCAGTTTCTGCGTAATCTGGGCAAGAACTGCCTTTTTACCTCCAGCGCTTTGTGAATCATCATCTTTTGAAGCATTCATAAATTCATCAAGCCTAATTGGGTTACCAACTCGAACAGTTATATTTGAAAAAGGAACGTAACTCCCGGAAATACCTACCGGAACAAGAGGTGCACCACTTTTGATGGCAAGATATGCTGCGCCAGGAGTGAGTTCACCCAATTCCCCCACCGGCTGTCTGGTGCCCTCGGGAAACAAGCACAACATTTGTCCATCACTGAGGACGTTCAACGAAGTCCTGATAGCGCTTCTATCCATTGCCTCACGTCGAACTGGAAACGCATTCACACCACGGAACACTTTATCAAATATTGGATTACTGAAAAGCTCCGCTTTAGCCATAAAGTTGACCTTGTTTTTGGCCAGGACACTCATCAGAGGAGGATCAAACCAGCTGAAATGATTGGCACACAAAATAGCTGGGCCCTGCTCGGGCAATTTATCCGCATTTTGAACGTCAATATCAACGAACACGTAAAAATAGACAGCGAACAACCCCCGAACCAACCAGTACAGCAACTCAACCACCTACTCTCTGTCTGCGCAATTCATTCTACTTTGCAGTATGAATCTCACCTGAGAAACAACATCCTCCACTGTTAGGTGAGTGCTCTCAATAATAATTGCATCATCTGATGCTTTAAGCGGCGAAATCTTGCGAGTACTATCAATTCTATCTCGCTTTATGACGCTTTCGGCCGCCTGCTGCCAGGTGAGATGTACGCCATTACATCGATGCTGTCTTAACCTTCGATGTACACGGACCGGTATTGCTGCAGTCAGGAAAACTTTGACCTGGGCATTTTTTAATACGTGTGTGCCTATGTCACGTCCATCCATCACCACTCCACCATCTTCGGCCAGTTCCTGCTGTTTGGATACCAGCTCTTCTCTCACTTTAGCCATGCTAGCAATAACTGATACGTGACGATCAATTTCGGAAGTACGCAACGCTTCAGTGCAGTCGCATCCCTGCACAAGAACCCTCATTTCCCCCTGAGGGTTGATTGCAAATTCTATATCCAACTCTGAAGCAAGTGGATGTATCTGCTCTTCATTATGGATTTCCTGTTTCAAATCATGATTCAAAGCAAGTAATGTCACTGCCCGGTACATAGCCCCCGAATCTATATGGCGATAATTCAGCTCACGGGCTATAGCCCTGGCAATTGTGGTCTTACCTGCTCCAGCGGGCCCATCGATTGCTATATTAGGAAGCACTGCATCAGAAAGTGAACTACTCTGCGGGAACATAACTACCCGGCCCCCTGAATATCACAACCGGGCGAAGGTAAAACAGAAAACATCATTGATTTGTAACCCATTTTTGCCCCTAAGCGCCCAACTTGTCGGTCGGCAAGACAGATACTCATAACAATAGCAAAATTCATATCTTCTCCCTTACAAATAATTAATACACACTTATTTAAAAGTATATCCTTAGTTTAAATCAAACTCAACCTCCCATGGAAAACTTGTATATTCTGAAACTATTCCAACTGTTTGCTCTCGCTAGAACGTTCCAATACAGTGTTAATCTGAAACAGGTCAACTAAAATCACATGATTTTTACAGGCCATTATTGAAGAGTCCCGATGACTCCAACCAGATGATAACCAGAAGCAAAAACAGGCATGCAAAAGAGGACAGAACCAGTACATTTGAGATATTTATGGTGTAGTCATTTACTGCTTAAACATATGGATTAAAAGCAAGTTAAGATCATTTAAAAACCAGCATCTGAGTTGAGATATTACTACTTCGTCAAAGTATATTCAATCTGATACAAGTGTTACCGCTCCCATCAGCTCACGACCCGAAACAACCGGCCATTCCTGTCCCAGCCGTGGAGTCCGTACCCCGCGGTTCGCCACTACTCTCACTCGCACAGGTTGCGCATCATTATCCAGCTTCAAGACCAGTGTCTGGCCTGTTTTTACCGTAAGTTCGATTTTCCAGTCATCAAAACTTTCCAGCTTTTCACCATCTGATATAAGAGAGACTCCTGGAGCAGCAGAACGATTAATCACAGCTAAAGTGAGATTTCCAGTTGGCACCTCCTCATTAGGTTCTGCTGTAACAGGAACAGGGGGCTCTCCCAACCAGAAAGCCCAACTATCAAACGCGTCTACCTGGTTTCGCAGCAACCCCCCAGTACCAGATACCTGAATTAAAAGAAACAGCAAACACCCAACAATCAATGCCGTTTTGAAATAGCCTGCCCGTTGTGTTCGACGTCGTCGCCTTCGAACTGCCTTGCTCATCCAATCAGTCTCCTGTTCCCGCCTTACCCACTCACGCCAGTTTTCAGGCGGTTTACTGCTCATGACATACCCCCCTCAGCAAAAAATCAACTCAGCTGACTAAAAATTATGCTTACAAGAAGAAGGTTATGTGTGTTTTAGTGAACAGCGCTGCAAGGATAGGCATGCAAAACTCTCCAACATGATTCGCCTGAAAAGCCTCAGTGCATAGCACGCAGAGCTTTACTTTAGGAGCACAACATTCATGTGTTGAATTGTCTTAACAACAAATCGCAACATATTTAACGTACAAATTGGAATTTGCAATCATTCAAAAAGTTCGGGATGAAGTATTTCAGCAACTGTTTTTATACCTTCAACCAAACGCGGACTGGGATGATTCAAAATCCCAGGAGAGACAAGATAATAACGTTCGTTTTGAACTGCCGGTATTTGATTCCACTCTGGCCGGTCAGATGATTTAAGAGATTGATAGGAATCTTTAAACTGCAAAATAAGTACATCAGGTTCCAATTCAACCAGTTCTTCAACAGACACCGAGGGCCAATTAACATCATGCTCTCCTGCTGCATTGATACCTCCAGCAGACTCTATCACCTGGTGCACAAGAGTGCCCTTTCCTGCAGTAATGATTGGGTCAGACGGCCATATCTCAACAAACACACGAGGTTTTTCATTTTCAGGTATTTCCGTAACTTTATTCTCGAGTTTGTTTGTTTCTTCTTTCATGTAGTCGACTACCGCCTCTGCTTTATCTTTTTTATTAACAACATTGCCAATTAGCGCAACATTGGCATACACATCTGAAAAATCATCTGCTTTCAATATGATCGACGTCAACCCCATGTCATCTAGCTGCTGCGCAATCTCATCCATACCCTCAACGCAGAAAACAATATCTGGTTCTAACTCTGAGATGACCTCGTAGTCAGGGCTTTCAGGCCCACCAATACGAACCAGACCTTGCAACTTTCCCTCCGGCCAGATACTAAAATCATCCACCCCAACAACAGACGAACCAACATCAAGCGCGAATAATATCTCAGTGTTACTTGGGGCAAAAGACACCAGGCGTTCGGGGATTTCTTCTATAACTACTTCCCTGCCGGCATCATCCGTTATGGTCACCGGATAATTAACTTGTCTTTCAATCCCGTTTTCCGGTTCCTCAGCATCATTGTTTTTCGGCTCACCTGGCAGACACCCAACCAATAAAAGGCCAGTCATCAGTGCTACTGTTAACAAAATGATATGAAATCTAAATCTATTGAACTCTATAGATAACACCATTCTGAATCTCCTTCCGGGGGCGCTTTTGCACCTCACCTCTGCTGACCCCCTTCTGCACCCCTACGTATCCGTGTATGTTTCTATTACAATTTACGCTTGCTCTTCAATAATTGTTATCGTACATCACCACAATACTTAAAGGGTAATATACTCAATGTTATTCCTGTACGACTTAACACCGGAATCGCCGAATGCACCCTTGAAAATAACATCTTCTGTGCTTCGGATTGGATTTCAATGGTATCTTGACACCTATCGTTACACCCAATTAAAATTATTGAAGGAACTGGTAGCGTTTAAATCAACATATGGTTAGGGAGGGATTCTGATGGCTAAAAAACTGGTTATTGATCAAGATCTCTGCATAGGTGACGGCATCTGTGAAACAATCTGCCCTGATGCGTTTGAAATACGCGATGACGGTCTTGCTTATGTTACCGAAGAAGAACCATCTGATGACATAATGGACTCGGTCAAAGAAGCTATTGAAGCATGTCCTGTTGAGTGCATCTTCCTGGAAGACTGATAGGTGAGGCTTAAGCAATACCTTTTGAGTGGAAGATGCTTTTGATTTCCATGATACAATTATTAAACTAGAGACCAGCATGATTTAAGGTCTGTTCGAACGGCGGCAGCGGATAATATCCGCTGCCGCAAATATTTGTGTTACTGAAAATCAGAAGATCTTCTCTAAACGCGGGTTAGCATTCAATCCAGGAATACGCCCCCGCTTGGCTACTGGTTTCCCATCAACTTCCTTGAGATCAAGTGTCATATTGATGGATGGAGCAGCAGAGATGTAGCTGCCGACACCAAATCCATCAGCCCCTGCATCTGCTAGCTGACGAATCCTGTCAGGATTTAAACCTCCAGAGCAGAAAATTTCAACATCCTCGCGGCCTGCCATGTCTAAACGGGCGCGAATCTCCCGGACTAATCCAGTGGTTACCCTGCCACGCTCCTTGGGGGTATCCAGACGAACCGCATCGAGTTGCTCACCTAAAAACTCAGCTACCCGGAGGGTTTCTTCTGCTTCATCTTTGAATGTATCAACCAGTATGATCCTGGCGTCATCCTCCGGCATAATTTCATCATAAGCATGGGCAATTTCTAAAGTATCACCTGCGACAATGATTGCAGCGTGAGGAACAGTTCCCATTGGGAATTTGCCCATTAGCTTAGCTGCTAACACGCAGCTATTACCATCCATTCCCCCAATCATAGCCGCTCTTTCCATTACTGGAGCAACGGAAGGATGAATATGGCGTGCACCAAAACACACCGCAACTTTATTTCCAGCAGCTTCTTTCACTTCCTTTGCTCTAGTAGCCCAAGCACTGGCCGACGCCAACATACCCAGAAGCGGAGTTTCAGCTGTGGCAAACTCAACATAACGCCCAGAAATCCTCATAACTACTTCCTTCTTTTCAAATTCAGCTCCTTCAGGAAGTGCATATAACTCATCCACTCGACCATCCAGCAGATTTTTAACCTCATTTATGCCACAGAAGACTCCAGATGCACTGGCAAAAACTTCTGCAGTAACCTGAGCCCTCTGCAAATCAAGATGCTCAAGCATTTCACGTGTTTTGATGAAGTATATGTCTGTGGTGTGTCCAGCCATAATCTCATGATGCTCGGCCGAGTTAAAAAGCCGACCCTCATCAAGTTCAAGATTACGAACCTGCTCAGTCGATTCAATCTCTACTAACTTTCTCTTGTTCTGATATCTGTCAGCATCCACAGGCTTCCTCCTTATTGGTTTCGAACAGTGCTCAAAAGAATCAGATACCCACAATGCGTTGTGGTTCACTCCATCTCAGCCTAAACCTTAAACTAGCTGACATCCCAACACTGACTGCATCTGCTTTAGAGCCCATTCATGAGCATTGTCATCCATAGAAGTTACAGCATCCCCGTGAATTATCACTTCATAATTCATATTCCTTGCATCAGCGGCAGTATACAACACGCAGATATTTGTGCACACGCCCACAATATCCACAGTGTTTATTCCGTATTCACGCAGGGTCAAATCCAGTTCAGTACCGAAAAATCCACTGTAACGACGTTTGGGGATTATAATGTCATCTTCTTCGGGCGATAATTTGTCAACAACCTCGGCACCTGGGGTGCCGTCCACGCAGTGAGGCGGAAACACCTCAAACTCGGCATCATCAGGACGGTGTCTATCACATAAAAATATCACCAGGTCCCCCCGACGTCGATATGCTTTGCGCAGATCACCAATCTTATCAACTATTTGCTGTCCCTTTTGGCCAATATACAGGGCTCCGTCAGGGTCAATAAAATCCTTTAGCATGTCGATGATCAAAAGTGCCCGATCAGATTTATACCTGTCTCGCACATCAGTCACCCCCCAATCTCTATTTGAAGCTGTTCACTTCACACTGCTGTAAGTAAGTCCATTCTCCTTGCGCCAATTCACCCAATTTTACATCACCAATCTGCAATCGGTGCAGGGAAAACACCGGGTGTCCTACAGTGGCGAATAATCTTCTGATCTGTCGGTATTTCCCTTCCTGCAGCACCACCTTTAGAGTACACTTTTCTGCACTTTCTTCCAACACATTTAACTGATGTAGACTCGCCTTCCGGTCTGCCAATGAAATACCTTCAAGCAGAGCATTTAGAACTTTTTGCGTGGGACGTCCTTCAACATCAACCAGATACACTTTAGAAACACCTTCACCGGGATGTACAACTTTGTTGCTCCATTCCCCGTCGTTGGTTAAAAACAACAATCCACTGGTGTTTCGATCCAGACGCCCCACTGGAAAGATTCGCTCCGATACCTCAGATACTAATTCCATCACAGTTGGTCTTCCCCTGGGATCGTCGGTCGTGGTAATGTAACCGGTAGGTTTATGTAATTTGATGTACATTCTTTGCCTGGTAGGACTTACCCTTGAACCATCTACCTCAACCAGGATATCCTCCTGCGAAGAGACCCTACGGCCGGGTTCTTTTATTATCCGTTCATTCACTTTAACCCGGCCCTGGCGTATCAAGTCTTTGCTACGACGGCGCGAATCCACACCCCAATGGGCCAGCAGCTTGTCCAAACGGACACCTTCTTTTTCCTCATCATTAGTCCGCGATCCGCCATAGTCAGCCATGAGATCTAATCAAACTGGACTAGGAACTCAACTTCAACAGCTGCCCCAAGAGGCAAGCTAGCCATTCCTACAGCAGCCCGGGCATGACTCCCGGCTTCTCCGAAAACCTCACCTAAAAGATCAGAAGCACCGTTGACAACCTGCGATTGCCCTGTAAATTCCGGATCAGAATTAACATAACCGCTTATCTTCACAATGCGCTTAACTCGACAAAGCTCGCCCAACTCAGACTTTATAACACCAATCCCATTCAAACAGCAAATACGAGCAGCCTCGTAAGCTTCGTCAACAGATACTTCACTTTCCACTTTCCCAGTGTACTCCAATTCACCATCGACAAACGGAATTTGTCCGGAAATATGCAGCAAACCATCTGCCTTAACACCAGGTACATAGGCAGCTACTGGTTCAGCCACTTCTGGTATCTCTAAACCCATCTCTTGGAGTTTCTCTTCTGGAGTCATCAATTTTCCTCCTTCAGTGATAGTTACTATTGACAAACATACTTACCATTTATGTCATCTTATATGTTATCATCCAAAGAATAAACGGCACACATACAAGGCAGCCAAGATACCAGTTACATCCCCTATCAAGCCGGTGGGCAAAGCATGACGCGTTCTGGTAACTCCCACCGAACCAAAATAAACACTCAACACATAAAAGGTCGTATCAGTACTGCCCTGCATGGTTGAAGCCAAACGGCCAACAAATGAATCTGGGCCCCATTCTCGCAGTAAAGACGCAGTAATACCCAATGCACTGCTGCCGGATAGTGGCCGGACAACAGCAAGTGGCAGAATCTGTGGAGGCATACCGATAGCACTGAGAATGGGAGACAAAAACCTGGTAACGAGATCCATGCCACCAGAAGCATCAAATACACCCATCGCAAAGAAAATAGCGATCATATAAGGCATGATCTTGATTGCCATATCCAAACCTTCACGGCCTCCTTCAACAAACTTTTCATACACTGGAACACCTTTCAGGTATCCATAAAGAGGGATTACGCAGATCATTATGGGTATTGTCCATGTAGAAATTAAGTTGATAATCTCCACAGATTACTCACCACCCCTTATTGAGCTCCACCATCTGAAAAATCGATCCGCTGTGAGTGCAGCCAGACTCGAACAAGCTGTTGCCAATAAGGCAGTTCCTACTATCTCTGTCGGATTTGCCGAACCCGCAGAAGTGCGAAGTGCGATAACTGTTGCCGGAACCAATGTGATGCCTGAGGTGTTCAGAGCAAGGAACGTACACATTGCATTGCTGGCCGTTTTGTCTTGATCATTGAGCTCATCCAGCTGCTGCATCGCCTTGAGCCCCAAGGGGGTAGCTGCAGCCCCTACTCCCAATAGATTGGCACTCACGTTCATCAATATAGCACCCATTGCCGGATGATCGGCCGGAACTTCGGGCAGCAAACGCTGCATCAAAGGCTTGACCAAGTTTGAGATGCTCTCTATCAGCCCCGATTCCTGAGCAATATTCATCATTCCCAACCACAAGATCATCATGCCAGTAAAACCAAGTACAGTTTCCAACCCCATCTGAGCCTCAGTCATCACTGCATCAGTTACCATCGAGACCTCCCCCCGAAATGCGGCTACCAGGGTTCCTCCTACTATCAACAGCAACCAAACTATATCAATCATGCTTTTTCCCCCTCCTCCCATTTATACTCAACACCAGTGGGGTTCAATGATTGGCACCAGCAATGCTTACTACACTTGGCTCGTGTCGGCTAAGAACATAATCTGAACGTAGCAGCAGAACAGTACGGTAAGCGACTTTTGATTAACGAAGCAATTGGGGGCTAAACCGCCGAAAAACCCATAATTATCCATCCAATGAAGGGCTCCATAAATCCAACAAAAAATACAGAGGAAATTGACAAAGAGCCACGAATTAAAGAGTTGTGAGCAACCTGAGAGGAGTGTAACATTGAAGCCCATTGATACCCTTAAAACAATATTGCTAAATCTACTCAAACAACACTCAAATTATGCAGCAGTCTGCACGGAACCTGCTAGTATAACTCTGGCTTCTGCCCGAGCTGCAGAATCTCTGGACGAAACTCCTCTGTCCATGGAGGTATGGCTCAGTCCCCATGTGTTAAGAAATGCATTAACAGCAGGGCTTCCTGCGGGCGATAGAAAGGGTCCTGAAATCGCTTGTGCACTAGGAGCTGTGATGATGGATTCGGATGCAGGCCTGAAAATGCTTTTGAACTGCACTGATGAAGATCTTAAGCAAGCCTACGAGATGGTTGATCAGAACCTGATAACTGTACGAGCGAAGGATGAAAGTGGTTCGGTGTTTGTGAGGGTTGTCGCCAAAGGAGAGGTCAACTCAACGGAAGTCATCATTTCAGGCAGTCATTCATCAATTAAAGAAATCAAAAAAATAAAACCCCTATATACACCGATAACACCCATAACGACGACACATATTCCACCTCATCATTGAGCCAATTTGAGCTGGAGGATATCCTGAAAGCCGTTTCTAAAATATCAAAGGAAGAAGCAGTTTTCATTGAGCGGGGAGCACGGTCAAATCTATGTCTTGCTCAAAAAGCGCTCGATAGTTCAGGGTTTTTCTGCAACAACCACCCAAGAGCACCCGAACAGGGGAGCTGTTTTGAAGTACGAGAGCTTGTCATGAGTGGAATTTGGATGAGAATGGTTGGAGTTCCCAGACCGGTTTTTACATCTGGAGGAAGTGGGAATCAAGGACTGATGATCAGCATTCCCATTCTTTGCATGGCAGATCAGTATGATGCAAATGAATTGGAAACACTTCAAGCGCTGATAGTTGCCAACTCGGTCAACCTCTACTTCAAAGCCTTCATGGGAGAAGTGTCGGACATTTGTGGAGGTATCAGTGCAGGTGCCGGCACAGCAGCAGGAATATCCTGGCTATTAGAAAGGGATTTGACTGTCATAAAACACGCGATAAACACCGTCGTTGCATCACTTTATGGAATGATTTGTGATGGAGCAAAAGCCAGTTGCTCTCTAAAGGGAGCTACTTCATCAGTAGAAGCCATCAACGCAGCATGGATGGCCGCAAACGGTTTCTCAATTCCTGAGGGGGAAGGCGTTATAAGGAAAGATCTTCCACAGACATTACGGAGTCTTAGTTCTGATAATGATAGAACCTGTAAGTTCATAGGGCTTTAACTTCTTCCGACTGGCCATTGTGCGTTGTGCGCCCATTAGGTTGAATCCAAAGCTCCCTGAGGAGGACAGCAACCCCGACACTGACTACACTCGTTATATGTCGGTGACTGGGCTGATGCAGGCAGCGGAATGAAACAGCAAGCCCCAGCCGGCCCCACCTGGGTAAAGTGCACCCGGAACGCCATTGGCCAAACCCACTGCCTTATAACGAACAGCTGTTTGTGCCTCTCCTTAGAATCGGTGCTGCCGGTCAGAGCCCACGAGACGATAAAAAACGTGGGAGGTTGCCCTCCCACGCCTGTGGTGATTAAAGGTAGTCTTGCAACTCCTCCATCAAATCATCCTTGGATGAGAAACCGACAAGTCGATTAACTGGTTCTCCATCTTTAAAAAGGATGAGAGTCGGAATACTCATAACTCCGTATTCTGATGCTGTTTCGCGATTATCATCAACGTCAATCTTCACAACTTTTAATTTATCTTCATTTTCAGAGGCTATCTCATTAATTACCGGCGCCAGCATTTTACACGGAGCACACCAATCAGCCCAAAAATCCACCAAAACAGGAAGTTCTGCCTCCAGTACATCCTCAGAAAACTTCTCATCGCTACTTGTTGTTATTACATCCGCCACACTAACCTCTCCTCTCACTATCACTGATTTAGCGGCTGATTTTGAATACCACCCAGAGGGCATTCACTTTCAGCCTTCTGACCTGAACTTTCATCTTTTCCGCCTCCCCAGCCTTCTTTTAAATCGCCTAAAATTTCAGGCAGCATATGAAGGAGCTGAAGATAGGGGTTTTCTTCATCAACCGGAATCAAGTGGATATTTTTTTGTGAAACCACCAAAAATCCCACCGGTTGCACTGTAACACCTGCACCGCTGCCACCGCCAAAAGACTGCTGGTCATCGTTCTGCTGCTGACCTTTCAGGTCATCAAGGTTCCAATCGGTGCCACCCACCATAAAACCGAACGAGACGCGCGAAACCGGAATTATAACTACACCCTGCGGGGTTTCAACAGCATCTCCTATCACAGTATTTACATCGACCATTTGCTGGATGCTTTCCATGGTAGTAGAAACCAATGACTGTATCGATTCTTTTGACATTGCTTACACTCCCTACTCCCTAACCAGGCCCAAAACTAAATGGACCATGGGAATCTTTCCGCTGCATTTTATCATCCACCTGAAACACTGTTCCTGCTGGCGTGTGGTATTTACTACCACAGCAACTGTCGAATCTTCAGGCAGAATGCGTTCTATTTTCTTCTTAAATAGGGAGGATAAAATCCCACATCCAGTACCCAGCAACGCTGTTGCAGCAGCATTCTCTGTGGTCAGGTGAACAATTGATTTCACCTCAACCTTACGACCTGACTTAAATACTGCAGTCATTCTCCGAACAAACTTCATTGAATCCTGTACCTGACAATGCTGGCTGCCAAAAGGTATTTTTTGCAGGGAGCTGTTTTGAATAAGATTAAACGTTTGGTGAAATAGGGTCAAGTCGTGGCCCCAAACCCTAAAATAAAGTGTAACTTCTCCCTGCCCGCCCGTCAGGACAGCCGTTGTCCGAAAGGTAAAAGCGTAAAGGTTTAAAATTAAAGACACAGCAATCACCGCCGCTATGACCAGATGCAAGATAGTCCCTCCTGGCTCAAAAACAGATGCTTCTTGCCGTTAGGGTATCTCCACAGGGCAGTAAATATTTAGCTTGCAATATGTTCCTGTACGGGAGTCAGTTGAAGTAAATATCAACCTGCTGAAGTTTCATCTGTGAACGTTTCTTCAATTTGAATATCCGGCAGCGGTGGGAGTTCATCAAGATCTTCCAGTCCAAATTGCTGCAAGAATCTGCTGGTAGTTCCATACTCTTTGGGGCGACCGGGAGCATCCTTGCGTCCCAGAACTTCTATTAGTCCATCTTGTTCCAACTTTCTCAACAGATGTGCAGTGTTTACACCCCGAACATCTTCAATTTCAGGTCTCGTAACGGGCTGCTCATAAGCTATCAAAGCAAGAGTTTCCACCGCCGCAGCTGACAGCTGCTTACTTTCGGGCTCCAAGATTCGTTCTACCACTTCAGCGTATTTTGTGCGGGTGCGGATCTGATACCCCTTAGCCACCTTAAGAAGCTCTATTCCACTAATCGGACCATTATATTTAACTCTAAGATCCTCCAACAGTGAAACGATTTCCTCCGAATCCATCTGTGTGGCATCTTGAAGTTGATTGACATTGAGAGGAACATGTGAGGCAAAAAGACAAGCCTCAACTGCTGCCATTTTTTCGTGCCTATCCCAATTCAAAAGCAGTACCCCTCCATCTATAAAGAATAAAGCCTCTTGGAATTTTAATTTTCACCCTGGGATGCAGTAGGATGAACAGTAATATCTCCAAATTCACTGCTTTGAGCTACCTGGACCTCTCCACTGCGAATAAGTTCTAATAACGCCACAAAAGTCACCACAATAATCCTACGCCCTGCTCTGACAGGAAAAATATCCGCAAAGTCCAACGGGCCATCTGCAGATTGAAGTTTTTTCCGCAGTGAGCTCATACAATCAGCAACTGTAATGGTTTCGCGTTCGATCGTCTGGGTTTGTGGTGAATCTTCCTCTAAAAGGCTCTCCAGAGCTTTCACCAGATCTGTCAATTGAGCGCCTTCAACGTCAGCCAGCGCATCCTCCCATTCTCTTATCTCAGGTGGGAATCGCGGATGACTCTTGCTCATTTTTTCTGCGCGGCGGCTGAGTTCATCGGTTACCTCTCTATACCTGCGATACTCGACGAGGTGACGCAGCAATTCCTGCGCCTCTTCCTGTTCCTCAGAATCATCCTCGGATTCTTCTCTCTGAGGAATCAAATGCCGGGCTTTTTTTAAGGTCACCTCGGATGCAACATCCAAAAATTCTGCCTCAGTCTCCAGCGTATAGGAGTCTGAAGTATCATCAGACTGCACAAAAGCCTCAATCAGAGGAGCTATCTCCGTGCCGGAAGTCTCCAGGGGCTCATCTTCCTCGGCAAATTCGTCCAGGATAGCCCGTAACCGAACAATAATATCATTACCTGCAAGATCAGCAACGTCCATAATCTCTCCCCTATCATGTCAGCGACACAGTATTCATATCACAATAGTACTTACAATCACCGAAATAAACTGCTGCATCCAGTTGGCTAACGGTAAAAGCACCGAGGGCAAGATCCCCGATATGAGCAGCAGCATAAGCACTATCCAACCATAATTCTCCATTTGATAGTACAACCTCTCGGCTGCAGAACCACGCGGTGCCAGGGACCTGACAATCCGTGAACCATCCAGTGGAGGCACCGGAATCAGATTAAATACCCCCAAATAAATGTTATACATGAGTACATAAAAAAGCATCTGACGTATCAAATAAGGCCAGGCTGAAGCAAACTGCATTAGTAAGTAGGTTGCAAGTGTGGCTAACACAAAATTTGCCCCTGGTCCAGCCAGTGCCACCAGGAGCATCCCTTTATCTCTGTCTTTGAAGTATCTGGGGTTAACGGGAACCGGCTTGGCCCAACCAAAACGTGCAACCACCAGCATTAAAGTACCAACCAGATCCAGATGCGCCAAAGGATTCAATGTAAGCCTACCACTGTTGCGTGCTGTAGGATCGCCCAGGATAAATGCGACATAGCCGTGTGCCAACTCATGGAACATTATTGCTGACAGAAGGCCGGGAACGATCAGAAGCAGTTCTCGCGGTGCAGGAAACAAAGCAACCACCAGCCTCTCGTGTTCTGTCAGTCATCAGCTCCAACAGCTTTTTTCTCCGCCGCAATGGACTCTAACCTGTCCCACCTTTCACAGCGGCCTCCCCAACGTGCTGCTAACTCCTCATCTATATAAATCTCCAGTATTTCACACCGGTTGGGACATTCTTCACACTCAAAGTTACCGGTGCGGTACTCCATGGAGTGAATGCCAAATCCTCGAAAGCTGCTGGGCCGGGGGTTGTGCTCCATCTCTTCCTGGGCTAAAAGTGCACTCCCAATGGCACCCATTACCTTGTTATTTTCAGGGACAAAAACCTCATGTCCTAGCTCTTCCTCGAATGCATCTTTCATTCCTTCATTGCAGGCTACTCCACCCTGAAAGACAATTGGCGCCTCAATATCCTTCCCTTTACCTACATTATTGAGATAATTGCGTACCAGGGCATCACATAATCCCTTGACAATGGCAGGGGTTGTATGACCGATCTGCTGTTTGTGAATCATATCTGATTCAGCAAATACAGCACATCGTCCTGCTATCCTTACGCCTTGATCTGCTTGCAATGCCATGCGCCCGAAATCCTCGATCTCAACTCCAAGTCGGTCAGCCTGACGATCCAGGAATGAGCCAGTGCCCGCAGCACACACTGTATTCATGGCGAAATCGACGACTACCCTATCATTCATTATAATAATTTTTGAATCCTGCCCACCTATCTCCAAAACAGTTCTGACATCCGGCATCAGGTTCATCGCACCTATTGCATGGGCAGTAATTTCATTTTTTACAACGTCAGCCCCAACAAAAACGCTGGCAATTTCTCTACCAGAGCCTGTAGTTCCAACACCAGCAACCGGCAAATTTTCTCCGTGCTTCTCTGCAATAGCTAACAACCCGTTCTGCACTGCCCTCAAGGGTTGTCCTGCTGTACGCAGGTAAATATCTTGCACAACTTCTCCGTCTTCATTGGTCAGCACCAGGTTAGTGCTGACTGATCCCACATCAATACCCAGGTAATATTCCATCAGGAAACCACCTCCGGTTGTTCAGCCGGCTGTTCTTGCATGCGCTTTCGCCGGCGGAGCAGATCTACAAAAGCTTCAAGTCTGGTCACCATTCCCGCGCGACCACTATGTTCATCGAGAACCAGTGTCAATACGGGCAAATCGAAGTCATCACTGACCTCTGGCATAATCGTTTGGGCAACGATTTCTGGCATACAGGTAAACGGCATTAGATGTATAATCCCATCCACATCATCTGCTAATAAGGCAGCTGATCCTATACTTGCCTGCCCTTCACCTCCAACAAAATGCTCCAGATAAGGACGCGCCGCTTCCTTGCGGTCCTTACCCCGACTATCCCAGCGGAGGAAATCAAGCAGGATATTATCTTTAGCCCAATCAGTTATCACTATTGTCCTCTGTGCCTCAGCACCGAGATGCCCGAGTGCTTCTTCTACGTGCATATTAGCTCCTGGTTCCATATTAACATAGATCTCACCCACCAGGGCTACCTTGATATTCTCTATCTCCTGGTCTTTGTCCTTCAGGCTGTGCATCTTTTGCTTAATTTCGTTGCTAACAGATTCAACTTCTCTGATACTATCAGCAGCGTCGACTTCAGATACTGCTCTACGAAACACTTTGCTCGTATCTCCTCGCTTTGCCTCGTACGGCCGCATCTTGTTGGCAATCGACAATATATCATCCAGCACAATCATCTTTTTCCATGCCAGGCGCATTGCTTGAAGAATTTCCAGCTTACTACGCCCCTGATTGAGATTTGACAAACCATCTAAAACCTGATGCAAATTCCCGCGAGGGGGTTCTAATACTACCCAATCAAGTCCTGTATAGCCCAAATCCTCCATGATATCTTGCTGAGTTCGATAATAATAACCAAACCGGCACGGTCCTACCCCTCCGGCCATTAAAATAGCATCGATATCGGGGTGTTCATCCAAAATTTCCAGATAATTACCCAGGTTTATTTTAAGCGGGAAACAAGCAGTCTCCGGAGCATGTTTGGCTCCCAAATCAATGGTGTCGGCTGTAACCCGACCTGGAACAACCACTTCATTCCCCAGTCTCTGCAACAAACATTTAAGTCCCACGTGCATCGTACCCATCCGCGGAAAGGTTATTTTCATCAGCAATCACGTCCCTGTATGTCGTTTATTCCTTTCCACCATGTCGCAAAAAGCCTCCAATCGAGTGAGTAAACCCGCCTTGCCTGAATGTTCATCAAGTGAAACCGAAAGAAGCGGACAGTCGCCCTCCTGGTCAACACGCCGCTGAGCTTCTTCACCCAACAGTGAATCGGTACCACACCCGAAAGCATTCACCTGAATTATCCCATCAATATCATCTCTCCGACTGAAATAACGTGCAGCAGCCAGAAGTCTTCCTCCCTCACTCCAGAAAACTCTTTTTGGAAGATCCTCAAGGTAATTCATGAGAATTTTTTGCTCTACAGCATCCACACAAATAGGTTCTACCCCCATATCCAGCAGCAACCCCATCAAGTTAGCACTTACTGTGTCATCTGCCAGCAAATAGGGGTGACCCAGCACACCCAATTTCAATTTAGGCTTTGAAGTTCTGCCCGATCCCGAGGCAATCTGATCTTCGACCTTAGATGATAAAAACCTGCAGGAGCGTTCGTGTGGAGAACCAGCCCTCCGCAGGGAGTTTTGAGCATCACGGCTCGAAAACCCCATAGCCTCCGCTGCTTCAACCAAAGATCTGCGTTCCTCCCTTGCTGATTGATTAGCATCAATCTTGGGAGCAATAACTGGTGGAGGATCCGCAACGGACGCCCGCATCATATCAGGTAGACCCATAAACTTTGGGCATATGAACGTATGTTTTTTCAAACTCACCAATCTTGGAACCAGTAGATAGTCAACCTTGTCCATCAACCAGTTGACGTGGCCATAAAAAGCTTTTACTGGTAAGCAAGTATCATCTACTGCTATAGTCAACCCCTCAGTCAACATAGTTTGACTGGTGGGTGGCGAGAGAACTATCTCTGCTCCTAAACCGGTTATAAAATCTCTCCAGAAATCCCACTGGATATAGTAAAGAAGGGATCTACAGAAACCGACCAGAGGGGGGTGGTTTCTGCTAGATGTCTTGGAAATGGTGTTACTTTTGATGAGTCTTCCCTCCCTCTTGATAAGTAAACGATTTCTCTTCAAATTTATTCTTCATTAAGAAAATGGTAACATCGACCTTACCCGTTCATCAACTCCAATTAAACCTACTCATTGACTCTGCTGATGCTATTTTACATTTCAACCTGGACCGCGGTCGCGGTCGCCAGGTTTGAGCAACCGGGGACGTTTCCCCGGATCCGTACCCGGACGACGGTAAAGGATCTGTCCCAAGCCGGACCAATCTGGGGGTATTAACGGCCACAAATAGGGCATGTCCCAACTTCTTGTGGTGATCATTACTACAATGGTAAGAACTACTGCAATACCGAACCCGATCGGCCCAGTCAACGCTAAGACTACTAGATATATCAACCGAAATAGGCGTAAAGCAACCCCCAGTTCCCAGCTGGGCAGAGCAAAATACGCCAAAACAGCTATAGCAACGTACAGAATTGCCTCACTAGCAAAAAGTCCCACTTCCACCGCCAGTTCACCCAACAGAACAGCTCCAATGATACCAAGGCTGGCACCGAGCGCAGTTGGAGTATGAATCAGGCCCATGCGGATAAACTCCATACCGAACTCGGCAATGATAAACTGGGCCACAAGGGGCACTACCACTTCCTCCTCGGGACCTATGAACTTCAGTGCCTCAGGCAACAGGTGTTGGTTCTCTGAAAACATTACCCACAGGGGAATACCCAACCAGGCTACCAAAACGGCAAGATATCTGGCCCACCGTATAAATGTACCATTTATGACCGATTCGTGAAACTCCTCCGCGTGCTGCAGATGATGAAACACAGTGACGGGCAGCAGAAGCACAGCCGGAGAGCCATCAACCATTACTGCAACGTGCCCCTCAAATAAATACACTGCTACCATATCCGGACGCTCAGTATATCGCACCACAGGAAAAGGGTTCCAGTCAGAATGCCACGGAGTGAGGAATTCGGCAACTGTCCGCTCTCCCATGGGTAATGCATCTATATCAATCTGTTGAATGCTTTCTCTTACCCGCTCAACAGTCTCTGGGTTGGCAATGTCTTCGAGATAGCAGATGGCGATATCCGTCTGTGATCTGGAACCAGCTGATTCATATTCGGTGCGAAGGCTGTAGTCTCGCACCCGACGACGAAGCAAACCGACATTGTGTACAAGAGTTTCCACGAATCCATCGCGTGGACCACGCATAACCCGTTCTAGATCAGGTTCGGCCACTTCTCTTTCAGGATATACCCGCGCATCTATTGCGATGCATTTGGATTCACCGTCCAGAAATAAAATTGCCGGACCAGCAAGAATCTGGTCGGCTGCATCATACATATCGTTCATAATCTCGCATTCTACATTACCAACAAACCGTTCGAATAGGCTCGCAATTGGTGAAGGAAGGATATCGTCTCGGCTCAAGCGAGTCAATATACTGATAATATACAGATAGGTTTCTTCCTTCATGAAAGCATCCACGCCAACCAGCAGAGCATCACGCCCAGCAACTCGAAATTCCTTAGCTGTAATATCAAATGAATCTTCCAGGCCGATCTCATCCGCCAGAAATTGTCTGTTTTCTTCGAGATCACTGGAAACCTTCTGTTTTCTAGCCTGTCTCTGTTTCACTTAATATCCCTCTCAGCCTTATTATCCCTTGGGACTAAACAACAGCGATATGAGATACCCAAAAACTACAGCTACCGTAATTCCGAAAGCAGTTGCTGTCAGACCACCGGTAAACAATCCCAACAACCCCTCCTGATTGACCGCATCTAAAATACCCGTCACCAGAGCGTGACCAAATCCAGTAAGCGGGACAGCAGCTCCTGCCCCACCAAAATCTATCAGTGGCTGATAAAAATCTAATCCGCTGACGACTGCTCCCAGGGAAACGAAAAGCACCATAATGTGTGCTGGACTCAGTTCGGTCAGGTTAAGAGTTAACTGAGCCAATACACAGAGGGCACCTCCTGTCACAAATGCAGTCAAATAATGCAACTGAATATCACTCTCTTTCACAGCTGTTAGTCTGCGTGAACTCAAGTTCAACTACATGAGCAATGCCGGGAATGGTCTCACCCTGCTGACAGGCCACAGGACTGTGCAGAGCGCCAGTACCTACCAAAAGTATCCTTTGCAGGTCCCATTTATCTACCATATCCCATATATAACCGGCGAAAGTGACCGGTTGGCAGGCGCATCCGGAGCCACCTGCGTTAACCTTTTGCTCCTTGGAATAAATCAGAATCCCTGCATCCTTAAAGTTATCACCGGAAATATCAATTCCCTTAGATTTTTGCATTAATCTGACTGTAAGGGCATAACCCAATCTACCCAGATCACCACTTAGAATCAGGTCATAATCCTCTGGACCTGTGCCTGTCTGTGAAAAATGTCTCAACAGAGTATCAGCCGCCGCAGGCGCCATTGCAGCTCCCATGTTGAAGGGGTCTTTCACTTCGAAATCAACAACTCTTCCGGGAGTCGCGCTTACTACCACTGCACCGGGTGAAATTTGGTTATCCTGGATGTCCTCAGAACGAGGACATCCAGCCAACACAAAAGCACCGGCACCTGTTACAGTCCATTGTGACTCCTTGGGACGCTGGGAAGCAAATTCTGTTGGCAGACGGTACTGTCGTTCTGCTGTTTTATGGTGACTGGCAGTTGCACAGATCACCGACTCTGCAAATCCCCCTTCAACCAGACAGGCCCCCAGAAGCAATGATTCAACGAAAGTCGAACAAGCTCCATACAATCCCAAAAAGGGGACGTCTATCTCTCTTGCTGCATAACCTGATGTAATAATCTGGTTGAGAAGATCCCCGGCCAACAAAAACTGGACATTCTCAGTTGTTAGCCCAATTTTTGCGCACGCAAGTCTTGCGCTTTCTGCAAGCATTTTCCTTTCAGCTTTTTCCCAGCTGGACTGCTGAAGCAGGTCATCTTCTGTAACTTCATCAAAATACTCTCCCAAGGGACCACGTCCTTCCTTCGGACCCACTACTGAAGCACAGGAAACAATCATGCAGCCACCATCGAAATCGATGTGACTCGCCCCAGACATATCACCCAAGTTCACTGCCGTCAGCCCTCCTCTGGTCAATATGCTCCTAAAAAATACCGCACTGCCCCTATTACAAAAGAAGTGGTCAAACCATAAACGAAAACCGGACCTGCAACTTCGAACATGTGTCTACCCACCCCCTGAACAAGTCCTTCGCGTTTGAATTCCATGGCCGGGGAAACAATGGCATTGGCAAAACCGGTTATCGGTAGAGCTGCCCCCATACCGGCGAATTCACCCAGCTCATCATACCACCCCAAACCGGTAAATAATGCGCCCAGGAAAACCATGGTTCCTGCCAGTGGGACTGAGGCTTCAGTAGGTGTTAGCCCCATGTTCACAAAAACACCCAAAAAGAACTGGCCTATTGTACATATAATGCCCCCTACCACAAACGCTTTTATTACGTTAATCAGCACCGGGGTAGGAGGAGCACTCTGCTGCTGCATCTTTTCATATTGTTTCGCGCTGTCAAAACTTGCTCGCATCTATTTAGGCTCCATTCAACCCAGAAGCTATCAGGCAGTTTTCAGTGCCTGTTACATATCACCGCGAACTTCGCCGTCATCTGCCAGGTATGCAACTTTAATATTGGCCTTATATTCCATAATTTCATTACCCTGCACATCAGCTGTCATATTCAGGACTTCCACACCAGTGATGCCATTTACCACACTACCTGCCCGATGAACAGCCTGTTGAATAGCATCTTCAAAACCATTGTTCGATTCTCCAACCAATTCCAAAACTTTTACTACACCCACAGAATCACCCTCCTAAGTGTATTTATCTCTTGCGGTTTCTCTGAGTATTATGTCTATTGGCCAGATGAAACATGTAGATTACAGGGAAGTATTTCATGCGGAAGGAGACAACTATGGGGTGGTCATTCAATTAAATCGAAGGTCGTGCATTATTCCTCTAACAGCTGGCGGAGTTCATTGGTAACTCTCTTTTCCAGACGAGAGACCTGAGCCTGAGAAATTCCCAGCTTGTCTGCCACCTGTTGTTGGGTCATATCGGAAAAATACCGCAGGCGCAGCAGGTATCTGCTGCGCGCCGAAAGTTTTTCGATCGCTTCACCAAGAGCAAGAGAGTCCAGCCAGTAAGGCCACGGTTCAGCTGACTGCCTGGATGCGTGTTCCTCACTCAGAGGACGTACACCACGCATTGCCTCTGCGGCAAGCACCACATCAGCGGGATCAAAGCCAAGCTCCTCAGCTACCTCTTTAAGTGACGGATTTCTACCCAGTTCAGAAGCCAACTTGCTTTGTGTTCGCCGAACCCTCCGCACAACCAAGCGCGCGCGACGAGAAATCCCGACGGTACTCCGATCACGCAGATATTTTTTCATCTCACCAAGAATCAGAGGCACAGCATAAGTACTGAAAGCATTCCCGCGGGCAGGGTCAAAGCCATCAATGGCCCGCAAAAGCCCCAGACACCCTGCCTGCAGCAGATCATCGTTTTCCTCAACAGGTACGGTAAATCGACTGCTCATCGCATTCACTAAGGGCCTGTGCCGACAAAGCAGAATCTCCCGACTAGATTCATCCCCATCTTGAGCCCGCCTGAATAGTTCTTCTTCCGGGCGGTCAAAATCATTGCTATTATTCATGAGCAAGACCTCACTAAGATTCGCCCAATGAGGAATCCTGATACTCTACCGCCGGTCGTTTCTTCATGGTAACGATTGTACCCTCGTGTGGATCAGATTCTACCTTCAATTCATCAACAAACGATTCCATAAAGGTAAACCCTAATCCCATCCTATCACTGAGGGTAGTGAAACTGGCCTGTCGAGCCTCATCAATGTCTTTAATGCCAACTCCATTATCAGAAATGGTGACTGTCAGGAAGTTTTCATTGAGTTGAGCAAAAATACAAACTTCCCCCTGCTTGTCACAATAGGCATGTAAAACTGCATTAGATACTGCTTCTGATACAGCCACTTTTATTTCTTCTACTTCTTCTAATGTGAAATCCAGACCAGCTGAAGCAAAGGCTGCTACTGTGACCCTGGCCAATCCCAAATTTTCAGCTGATGCGGGCAATTTTAGCTCCATCCAATTTTCCATACTGTCGCTTTCAAACTCACAGCTCAGATCCATCAGCTCAAACCCTCCCCGTTTTCAATCTCGGGGATATGCTCAACCGAAGGGTATATGCTGATGTACCGATCGATTCCAGCCAATCCCAGGATCTCACCTGCACGATGAGACGGAGCGGCTAAAATAAGCTCGATCCCCTCTTCGGACAGCTCCTGATAACGCCCCAACAACGCTCCCAACCCAGAACTATCCATAAATGATACACCCTGCAGGTCAACTACTACCTGCTGCAGGTGGGCTTGCTGACAGGCTTCAGCAACAGCCCTATTGAACTTATCTGTGGCGGACAGATCAAATTCCCCCTGTAGCGTCAGAACAACTCTGTAGTCCTCAAAAGATGCATTTACCTTCAACTGTAGCCCTCCCAACAAAGATTATCATATCAAAATCAGTATGCAGGAGAACTTTCTTCATAAGTCGAGTCAAGTCCTTCTTGAACTAATTCAACAGCCACATTATTTGCAGCATACGTACAAAAATAGTGCCAATCCCACATCTTTCGATAACTTCAACAGGAACTAACGGGATCTCCTGAAGCAGTTCACCTTCCAACCTGATCTGCAGCTGCCCCACTGTTTCCTGCACACTGACCGGAGCCTTAAGGTCTTGCTGTATTAAGGAAATGTCACCAACCAGATCCCCTGCCCGCCCTCTGGGAATGGTAACCTCAGCATCTCGGGCCACAGTTACATCAACTTCCTGCTTCTCTCCTTCAGAAACAGGTAAACTTCCCAGAACATCTCCAGTCTGGGCGAACTCGATTGTTTCTACTGCGGCAAAACCTGCGTTCAGGAGTGTGGCGACAGAATCGAAACGCGCGTCGGATGTAGGGGCGCCCATAACAGTAACTATAAGTCTTGTGCCATTGGATTTAGCGGTTGCTGTCAGACACCACATAGACTCATCAGTCAATCCTGTCTTGAGTCCATCAACCCCTGGATACTGTCGGATCATACGATTAGTGTTGGTCAACCAGAACGGACGGTCGGTATCTTCGCGCAGCCAATCGGTCCATATAGAGGTATATTCCAGGACCTGAGGATAAGTGGTTACCAGATGACGACCCAGGTGAGCCATATCATGAGCACTCGAATAGTGTTCGGGATTATCAAGACCGTGTGCATTAATAAAATGTGTGTTCGTGAGCCCAAGACGTTCCACCAACTCGTTCATATCCCCAACAAACGCCTCGTGTGAGCCTGAGATGTATTCAGCCAGTGCCACTGACGCATCGTTGGCTGATGAGACTGCAACTGCTTTCAGTAGATCTTTAACCATCATTTTTTCCCCGGCTTCCAAGTACACCTGGGATCCACCCATGCCAGAAGCTCGGGGACTAACTACCACTTCTTCGTCCCATGCTATCTCCCCAGATTGAACTGCCTCAAAAACCAGAATCATGGTGGCGATTTTGGTCATACTGGCAGGGGCTCTGCGTTCATGTTCTGAAATTCCATGCAGGGATAAACCAGTGGCTGCGTCCAGCAGGTAAGCAGATTCGGCTTCTAATTCCAGCGGACCAACAGAAAAACTGTTCTCTGTTTCTTCCTCTTCCGCCAGTACTGCTCCTGAAAATACCACAAGCGTAATGAGGATAAGTAGAGAAGGCACAATCCAGCGAAGTTTCCTGCCCATATTTATCACCTCTTTACAACAATATTGCGGCAACAGGAAACTTATAATCGCTATTTGGCCAACTCAGGACATTTATGCTCGAGGATGAGCACGGGAATAAACGTCTTTGAGATGGCCGCTGGTCAGGTGAGTGTACATCTGGGTCGTGGAAATATCGGCATGCCCCAATAACTCCTGCACCGACCGCAGATCTGCGCCATTTTCCAGAAGGTGAGTTGCAAATGAATGTCTGAGGGTATGCGGGGTGATCTTTTTATCAATTGCGGCCTCTTTAGCATGGCGCTTGACTATTTTCCAGATGCCTTGCCTTGTTAGACGTCTTCCATGATGATTTACAAAAAGCGCCTGCTCTGATGAATCAGAGACCAATTCCTGTCTTGCCCCACTTACATAGTCATCGACAGCTTTGGCAGAAATACTGCCCAGAGGGACAAGTCTTTCGGTGTTTCCTTTGCCAATGCAGCGCAGCTGTTTGCGGGAGATATTGATGTGTTCTAGATCCAGATTAACAAGTTCAGACACCCTCAGTCCTGTTGCATAAAGCAACTCCAAAATTGCTCGATCTCGAACTCCTATGGGTTCTGACACGTCAGGCTGCCCAACCAAATTCTCCACTTCAGAGACAGTCAGAATAACAGGTAGCCTTCTCTGGGGTTTAGGTGCTTGCACATCCTGAGTGGGATTTTGCTCCAGATAATCCTCCTGAACCAGATACTTGTAAAAACTGCGCAGAGCAGCCAATCTTCTGGCTATGGTCGATGGTGCCATTCCCTGTTCTCGCATCCACACAATATACGAGGTAATGATATTGCGAGTAGCCTCTTCAATCAGTAAATACTCAGCTGCTTCAGCTGATCCGTCATCTTCATCATCGTTTGATGTGTTTCCATTGTGCTTCTGCAGATAACGGAGAAATTGTTTTAAATCTCGACCATATGAGTCCAGTGTGTTACCAGCCAGACCACGCTCAACTCCAAGATAGTCAATGAATTCTTTAATCACTCCGCTTTTTCTCGCCACGAGAAGAACCCCCTATCGTATCTGGACCAGGCCACGTGCAAATACTTACTCATCATAATGTCCTGTGTAATAACGACGCAGCCTACTCATCTGCATCATCCACCACACTTCGATTTCTTCCCACACTGTTGATACCCGCACTGGAGCCCACACCTTTCTTATGTAGGTTCCCGGACGGGGACTTTCCGAAGGCCTCAAAATATCCCAAAACCAATATATAATTGATTCACGGGCAGACAACCCCACCACCAGAAGAACCACCAACAGAACAAGTAAAATGCGCATTAACCATCACCGACCTCGAGATGATTAGCTCCTGGTGGTAATACTTATGTAGAGCCCACATTAACTATACCAATCCTTTTCAAATGTACAGCAGATAGCATGGAAATTTTGTGATGCGACCAAATAACGAAGCCCATAATTCCACCGTACTGTAGACGGTGGAATTATGGAAGACTTTACGTTGAACACTGACAAACATCAGTTAATCCTGAACTAATAGCTATAATTTCTGGTTGAGTTTGCTTAAAGTATCCTTGGCATCACCGAGGACCAGTTCCACGTGCTCCATCTCGTACAGGGTGTTTTCAACCCCTGAATAACCTGGCTCTGTATCCAGATTGCACACTATCACGCTGTCTGCGCGCTCAACTTCTACTATTGGCATTCCAGATATGGGCGTGTCATCTGACTCGTTCGCTGCCGGGTTCACCACATCACAGGCTCCCACCACCAGCGCTACATCCACATCGTCCATCTCCGGATTGATATCATCCATCTCCCGCAACTTGTCATACGGGATATCTACCTCTGCCAAAAGCACGTTCATGTGCCCCGGCATCCTGCCGGCTACCGGATGTATCGCAAACTCCACCTCAACACCTCTGGACTCCAAACTTTCCATCAAATCCTTGACCTGCTTCTGAGCCTGCGCTACAGCCAGACCATACCCCGGAACTATTACAACCTTCTCGGCTGACTTTAACAGTGCAGAGGG
>CAZRFK010000015.1:0-30378 GCA_964599275.1 uncultured Clostridia bacterium | reverse complement strand
CTGAATAGACCCTTTGTCAGTACTTCACACAGCACTGAAACTGTCAACCATTGTGGGATAGGGAAATGTTTTGTAATACCAAAAAACCCTTCTCGCGTTGGTTAAAAGCAGGAGTCTAATGAGGAGGTATAAAATTCTGCGGATCTTTGGGTTCACCCTCAACCCGAATCTCAAAGTGAAGGTGAGGGCCCGTAGAAAAACCTGTTGTACCCACACGGGCTATTCTGTCACCAGCTTTTACTTGTTGACCAGCCTTTACTAATAATGTTGAAGCATGAGCGTAAAGACTGACATGCTTGTCAGTATGTCCAATCATAACCGTTTTCCCGTAACCTCCAAGCCAACCGGCAGTCCATACCTCACCATCAGCAGCAGCTCTGATAATGGTTCCGCTGGAAGCGGCCATGTCTATCCCCGAGTGATGCCTCCACTGTCCCAGAATGGGATGATATCTGGGACCAAAAGGTGAGGATATCCAGTAGGTCCCCCGATCAAGCGGCCACTGAAACGAGGGGGTTCCTCCGGGCAGGGACATCTGATGCTGAATTTCAGATATCTTATCAGTGATTTGCTCTGATCTACGCTCCATCTCATCAAGGGCATCCAGATATTCCTGCTGTTGGCTGGTCAGTTCATCAAGGCGATTCTCGTAACGGGCGACATCCGCCTGAAGTGCCTGCCGGCGGGTAACAACTTCCGAACGCCATTCCTCGGCCTCAACTTTTTTTCGTTCACACTCACGCTTGTGTTCCTCTACTGCTTTCTTTTGCTGCTCGACCGCCTCCAGAATTTCAGCATCCTGGCTGATAATCTGTCGGAGGGTGTGAAACCGGCGAACAAAATCGGTAAAATCGGTAGCGGTCAGAAGTACTTCCAGATAACTTACCATACCCAATTCATACATGGCCCGAACCCGTCGACCTAGAAAATCCTGACGTCTTTCCAGTTCATCCTGTGCTTCCTGGAGATTATGTTCTGCCTGCTGCAGCTGTTTTTCGGCCAGTGACAGCTGGGTTTCAGCTTCCTGCATCTCGGATTCAGCTCGATTCAGCTGAACCTGAAGTTGATTGAGCTCCTGGGTGACACTGGTTTCCTGACTCTCCAGCTCATCAAGTGTTTCTTCATGATGCTGCATGTCCTGTTCGAGCTCGGACAGGTGGTCCTGTAGTTCTTGGATCTCCCTTTGTAAGGAAGAAGAGGCAGCAGTTTCGTTGCTTCCCCCAGCGAACAAAAACAGCAAACAGAGTCCAATCACAGCTGCTAACATTGCCGGAGTGGAATCATACCGTATATGTTTTTTAATAAATGCTACCATGACCTGCCTTCTCCCCCTCCAATTATCAACTCATAAACGGGCGTATCTCCAGACAGAAAAGCAACTACTGAGCATTCCCAGTACAGCACCAACCGCCACCAGAAACTGTAGCAAATTCTGCAGAAATGGCTGAGGCCTAATCACTGGAATAAACGGCAGCGATGAATCAACTGCCTGAACAACATCGACATAACCCCACGCCGTAATACCACCGGCCAGAACTGCACCCAAAAACCCCAGCACTATGCCTTCGATGACCAGAGGACCCCAGATAAACCCGGGGCTCGCTCCAACCAGTTTCATAATTTCAATCTGTTCTCTGCGCGCGTATATGGTCAAACGAACAGTATTGCTGATCAGCAAAAAGGTGGCCAGACCCAGCAGAAACACCAACACGATACCGCCGGTGCGCAGGGCCTCTGTGAGTGAATATAACCTCTGCACTACTTCTCGCTGGTAAACCACATCTTCCACACTATCTAACTGTTGAGTCTCCTGAACTATATTTTCTATGTGTTCGGGTTCCTCCACAGCAATCTCCACCGAAGCTCGCAGGGGGTTGTCTTCTTCGACACCTTCCAGCAAATCCGCCTGACTTCCGAACTGTTCATAAAGGCGGTCTAGTGCCTCGTCCTCAGACACAAAATTGACTGCTGCCACCCCAGGAACCTCAGATATTTTCTCCAGCAAGAGATCTTCCCACTGATGGTCAAACTCCTGATGAGTATAAGCAACAACTTCCACTTGTTCTTCCAGCAGGTCAGCTACATAGGCTAAATTGGCAGCCAGAACCAGGAATAAAGATAGTACCAACAGGGAGATTGCTACGGTACCAGCTGAAGCCAGACTCATCAAACCATGAGAAAAAACCCCCTTGACACCTTCAACGACTGACCGCTTTAGAAGACGGAACATCAGGGGCATATCCCCCCTCCTGGTCATCGCGGACCAGACGACCATCTTCTATTTCAATAACCCGTTTCTTCATAGCATCAACAATAGGCCAATCGTGCGTGGCCACCAGTACAGTAACCCCACGCTTATTAAGCCCCTCCAATATCTTCATGATATGCCAGGCATTTTCCCTATCCAAATTGCCTGTTGGTTCGTCTGCCAGAATGACTGGCGGAGAGTTTGCTATAGCGCGGGCAAGTGAAACCCGTTGCTGTTCTCCACCTGAAAGTTTGGCGGGCATCTCGTCTGCCCGCTCACCCAGCCCAACCATATCAAGCACCTGTGGAACGCGGCGCTTTATATAAGAATTTGGAGCCCCAGTGACTTCAAGGACAAACCGTATATTGTTGTAGACAGATTTGTCGTTCAAAAGTTTGAAATCCTGAAAAACTACACCTATCTTCCGGCGCAAGCGGGGAATTTTCTTGCGCGGCATGCGGGCTATATTTACCCCATCCACCATTATTGTTCCCTCACTTGGCTCTTCCTGGCGGAAAAATAAACGCATCAATGTCGATTTTCCTGCACCGCTGGAACCGACTAAAAAAGCAAATTCTCCTTTACGGATGTGAAGCGTTATATCACGTAAAGCCACTACTTGACCATATTTTTTGGTGACGTGGCTCATAATTAACAAAGAAGACACTCCCAACTCAACATTCCATGACTTGAGGACATTTTCGACACTCGCCAAGGTCAAAAATGATAGACACTTGCTTTGTTAAATTACATTCGACGCAAACTTACAAAATACCTTTACCTGTAACATCTTTGTAAAGAGACACGGACTTATGTCGTCACTGACCAGTCTTACCCCTTAAACTGACGGATACTGTCATAACATCAATATATATTCGACAAAAGATTTCACAGACAGCAGGGGATTCGGCTGGCACATACCCCATTAACTGAGATAAGCTGTTAGTTATGAACAGTGCATCGGGTAAAGGAAGGAGAGAAGCCGCCTCTTCTGCATTAACCTGCAAAGCAGTGCGGCGGAGCAGATGGAAGTTATTCACCTTATAAGTGGGGGAGACACCGGCGGAGCAAAAACTCATGTCCTGTCTCTGGTTAACTCTCTCAGGGATAAAGTTTCTGTGCGGTTGATATGCCTGACGCCAGGAGATTTCTACCATGAAGCAAAGCAGTCCGGGTTACCCGTCTCTCTGCTGGAACAAAAGCAACGCTGGGACCTAAGCATTGTGTCTGAACTGACCGGGGAACTGGCTGGCGCAGACATCCTTCATTGTCACGGAGCAAGAGCGAATTTTCTTGCTGCGCTGGTTAAAAGACACGTTGAAATTCCTATCCTCACTACACTGCACAGTGATTATCTTCGTGATTTCGAAGACAATCTATATAAACACCTTACCTATACTCCGCTGAATTGTCTCAGCCTGCGTAAAATGGATTACCATGTTGCGGTGACAGAAACTTTTCGCCAGATGCTCATTGAACGAAATTTTAAATCAGAAAATATTTTCACTGTATACAACGGTATTGATTTTTCATGTGTTCCGAACCCAGAAACTCCAATCGAAGAATTCCGAACTCGTTGGGATATTCCGTCTGAAGCACCGCTGATTTTATCTGTTGGTAGATTGGCCAGAATTAAACGCCAGGATGTTCTCCTGAAGGCGGCAGCCCGACTAGAAGATAAACACCCTGATGCTCATTATCTAATCGTCGGCGACGGACCACAAGAGAACTCATTGCACTCTTTGTCTGAACGCCTGAAAATATCCGACAAGGTCCACTTTACCGGCTATCTGGAGGACGTAGAGTCTGCACTCTGCGCTGCTGACATTGCAGTATTGACCTCTGAAAGTGAAAGCTTTCCATATGCACTGTTGGAGGCGGCCCGGCGGAAGATGGCAGTCGTGAGCACCCCGGTAGGCGGTATACCTGAGATGATCATCGACAGTGAGACTGGCATCACAACTGCAGTAGGAGACCACGGAGAACTTGTCCAGGCCCTCACTGATTTATTGAAATCCACTGAACTTCGCGAAAACCTGGGCAACCGTTTATATGAGCACACACGGAAGAATTTTTCTCTGGAAGCCATGCTCGACCGTCACCTCACAATCTACAGGACAGTACTACCTGCTGCTGAAAAACAGAATCAACGGCCCCAATCCGGGAATGCTGTCCGTGTTCAGAAAAAGGCATCTGACGATGTCAGTCAAATAGTGATTTCAGGGTACTTTGGCTTCGGCAATACAGGTGACGAGGCCCTGCTGGAGGGAATGATTACCAGCCTCACTGCAGATGACGATGACAATATTCAAATCACCGTCCTATCTGCAGACCCGCAAGAAACCACCAGAATGCATGGTGTCAATGCAGTAAACCGGTTCGCCCCATGGAAGGTGCTGAAGACTCTAAGGAAAGCAGAGCTTTTTCTCAGCGGAGGCGGTACACTACTGCAGGATGAAACCAGTCTGAGATCTTTTCTGTACTATGCCGGTTTGATTAAAATGGCCAGTATACTCAATACCAGGGTAATGCTTTATGCAAATGGACTTGGCCCCCTCAATACACAAACCAGCCGTTCGATTACTCGTCATTGTCTTGATCTGGCTGATGCCGTGACCTTTCGTGATCATCAATCACTTCAGGCCGCTCAGTCGCTTTATCATCAGAGAACTATCCCCGAAAAATTTGAGGTAACTGCTGATCCTGCTTTTTGTCTGCAGTCCGCCCCCAAGGAAGCAGTTATTGAATGCCTACGCAGCTGTGGAGTTCCAAACGGTGTAGACATTGCCGTGATGTCAGTACGGCCCTGGCGTGAATCGACGGAAAAAGTTGCTTATGCTATGGGAAAAACAGCTCAAGCTGTACAAGATAAAGGTTTTTTTCCCCTGTTTTTGCCCATGCAGCCTCATGTAGACACACAGGTCTGTATGCAGGCCAAAAAATACGCACCGCAAGAATCCGCTATTGTATCCGCTCCAATCCGACCGCAGCTGGTTCTGGGAATTATGGAGCAGGCTGAGCTGACTGTGGCGATGAGACTACACGCACTTATTCTGTCAGCTGCTGCTAAAGTGCCCATGGTGGGCCTGAGTTACGATCCCAAAATCGATGGATTCCTGTCCGAAATAGGTGCTCCATCTGCAGGGAGGGTGGAGAATATAACTGCAGAAAATCTAATTTCGACGGTATGTCATCAAGCTATCCCTCAACTCAATGACATTAAACAGCAAGTTGAAAAACGCGCAGACAAAATGAAAATACAGGCGCAAAAAAACACCAATATGGCTTTATCAGTTTTAGAAAAAAATCTACAGACAAAAAACTAAGGATGGAGTAGTTTCGTTCCCCTCTCACCATTAACTTCACTGAATGGTTTCCTGCTCAAACATTCGTTCCTGGTCTTGAATGCGACCTTAAGGTACAACACAAAGTCCCAATATCGAATCATTAAAAACCTGGAGCCTTCAGAACTCCCTCATTTAGTTCCACAACTGCTGTCTAATTAGAGCAATCGCTTTCCCGAAATCTGGCGCTCCCATAAAAAAATTATCCCCTCCCCCAGATAAATTCGGAGAAGGGGATAATATCAAATTAATATTTCTTTATTCACCCATCAACCAGTTCTACGGCCTTCTGCTGAATTGAATCAGCCGTCAGACCATAAGTTCGCAGCAATTCTTCCGGATCTCCTGATTGCCCGAAAACATCATTAACGCCTACCATCCGCATGGGAACTGGATGAGTCTGGCTGAGGCACTCACTAACAGCGCTGCCCAGGCCACCAATCACTGTATGTTCTTCTGCAGTAACTACTCCACCGCATTCTTCGGCGGCCTTCACCAATAAATCTTCATCTAAAGGTTTAATGGAGGCCATGTTGATAACCCGGGCTTCAATCCCTAACCCAGACAGGTTTTCAGCAGCCTTTAATGCTTTGGCTACCATTATGCCGCAGGCGACAATAGCGACGTCATTTCCTTGCCGCAGAACCTGTCCCCGGCCAATCTCAAAAGTCTCGCCCTCCCTGGAGATAACTGGGACCTTGGCACGGCCGAGCCTGACATAAACAGGGCCCCGATGATCCACCACAGCTCGAATCACCTCAGCTGCCTCAGGAGCATCTTTAGGAACAATCACGCTCATTCCAGGGATAGCCCTCATCAATGCTATATCCTCAAGTGCCTGATGCGAGGAACCATCAGGGCCTACAGTAAGCCCTGCATGGCTCGCCACTATCCGCACCGGAAGGTTGGCATTAGCAATAGTGTTTCTTATCTGTTCCCATGCTCTTCCGGTGGCAAAAACAGCAAAAGTACTGGCAAAAGGAATGTGTCCACTTAAGGCGAGGCCGGCCGCCATGTTCATCATATTCTGTTCCGCAATCCCAGCATTGAAGAAACGCTCGGGAAAACGCTCGCCAAAACGGGCCGTTCTGGTGGAGCCTGACAGGTCAGCATCCAACACCACGATATCGTCGCGTTTCTGACCAAGTTCAACCAAAGCGTCACCATAGGCGTCCCGAGTTGCCGCCAATCGAGGCTCATCTGTTTGTTTTTTCACCGGCCCGCTATTCATTTCTCATCGCCTCCCCTGTCATCTTCAGCTCTTTAAGGGCCTTTTCTGTCATTTCGGAGTCAGGAGCTTTTCCATGCCAACCGACTTCATCCTCCATATAGGAAACTCCCTTACCCTTTGTCGTGTGGGCTATGATCATAGCCGGATACTCAGCCCCCTGCGCCTCTTGTAATACCTCATGAAGTACAGAAATATTGTGACCATCACACTCCAAAACTTCCCAATTGAAGGCCTTCCACTTGTCCGCAAGTGGAACAGGAGACATCACCTCATCGACAGGCCCATCTATCTGCAGCCGATTATAATCCAGTACAGCCACCAGGTTATCCAAGTCATAATGAGCAGCAGCCATCGCTGCTTCCCACACCTGGCCCTCCTGGACTTCACCGTCACCCAACAGAGCATACACCCCGTAATCCTGATTCTGTAGTTTCGCCCCTGCGGCCATTCCTACAGCCACTGAAAGCCCCTGTCCAAGAGAGCCAGTGCTTGCCTCCACTCCCGGCGTCAATTTCATATCCGGGTGTCCCTGCAGCTTGCTGCCCATATTTCTCAGGGTCAAAAGATCATCTGAAGAAAAAAAGCCTCTTTCCGCCAGGGCAGCATAAAGCGCCGGGGCAGCGTGACCTTTGGCCAGCACGAAACGATCTCTTTTCTGCCAATCTGGTTCCTCTGGTCTTAAGCGTAGGACATGGAAATAGAGCAAAGTAATAATATCTGCCGAGGACAAGGAACCTCCTGGATGCCCTGAACCTGCCTGAGAGACAGATTTAATTATGTGACGTCTGATGGTTGCAGCCTTTTCGTTCAGCATCTCAACTTCTTTTTCGGTCAACGTTGGAGAAATGCGCATGTGTTGCGATCGAAGTGCATCTTCGATTCGCGTTGTCACCTCCCGCGGTTAATTGGTGTAACAGTTATGATCTTGTCAGGCGGCACTGCAAAACTGCCAGAGCAAAGCGAATGAGCGCTGTTTGTCGCCGCCATCGTCGGGGCGAGGCAAATAGCCTGTATAACCATTCGAGACCAAGGCGTCTCACCAGGAAAGGAGCACGTTTGACAGCTCCAGCGAGAACATCAAGCCCACCCCCTACCCCCAGGTAAACACCAGCGGGTAGACTGTCTGAATTGCTAATCAAAAACTCCTGCTCTTTTGGTACCCCCATACCGGTTACAACTACATTTGGACAACACTTGTGCAGTTCATCAATCACCGTATCTGCGGTTTCGTCGGTAAAAAAACCATGATGATATCCAGCGACAGTCAATCCGGGATAATTCGCCTCTGCTTTTTCAGCGGCCTGACGGACATTATTTTCAGTTGTACCGAGAAAATAGACAGAAAGATCTTTATCTGCGCAAACGTCCAGCATATGATTCATAAGGTCAACACCCGGTACAGTACCCGGCAGGGGCGTGCTCAAAATTCGAGAAGCCCACAACAATCCGACTCCGTCGGCAACCAGAAGGTCGGCCTGATGTAAGAGCCGACAGAATCTTTTATCTCTAAGACTCCTATCAACCATTTCCGGGTTTGGCGTAAAAACAAAATATTTTTCATTCTCTGTGGTCTTTTCCAGAAGAATTTCGGCCGCAGATTCAATGGTCACCGAAGCCACAGATACTCCTAATATGTCAATCTCTTCTGCTTCAACATTACTCACTGGTTGTCGAAGGGACTCCCTTCTTATCCATCTTCCTGAATGGACTGTTCCAGGTAAGCCTTAATAAATTCATCCAGCTGTCCATCCATGACCGCATCAACATTACCTTTCTCGACATTGGTACGATGATCCTTTACCATATTATAGGGATGGAAGACATATGATCGAATCTGATTACCCCAGGCAATTTCTTGGCGTTCCCCGCGGAGCTGTTCCATTTCCTTCCGGCGCTCCTCTTCTTTCTTCTGAACTAACCTTGCGCGGAGAATTTTCATGGCAGTAGACCTGTTTTTGTGTTGAGACCGCTCATTCTGACAGGTGACTACTATCCCGGTAGGCTCATGTGTAATTCGCACGGCGGAATCAGCAGTGTTTACGTGCTGACCTCCAGATCCGCTGGCCCGATAGGTGTCAATTCGAAGATCTTCTTCCTTGATCTCCACCTCCGGAGCATCTGGAAGATCCGGCATCACATCAACTGAAGCAAAAGATGTGTGCCTGCGACCAGAAGAATCAAAGGGGGAAACCCTGACCAGACGGTGAACTCCCTGTTCTGCCTTCAGGAAACCATAAGCATTTTGACCGCTGATACCCAGTGTAGCGCTCTTGATACCAGCTTCCTCACCAGGAATCATGTTCAGAGTCTCCAGCTCGAAACCTTCCCGGTCTGCCCAGCGTGTATACATCCTGACCAGCATCTGCACCCAGTCCTGTGCATCAAGCCCGCCTGCCCCCGGGTTCAGTGCCACAATAGCATCCTCACTATCATATTCTCCGGGCAACAGCAGAGACATCCAGAGCTTTTCTATACCCTTTCGCACCTGTTCCAATTCCGTCTTAATTTCTTCCTCTACCGAGCTGTCCTCATCCTCTTCAGCCAGTTCAATCAGGAGTTCAATGTCTTCCAATCGGCTGGAATATTCCTCATATGCTTCAAGGGGCTCAGCAATGGATTTACGTTGGCGAATGATTTTGCGCGCACGCTCAGGTCTGTCCCAAAAATCAGACTGGGCCATCTTTTCCTCAAGCTCGCCCAGACGTTTTCGACGATCCTGAGGGTCAAAGAGACCCCCTTGCCTGTTTCAACTGCGCCCTGATTTCCTCAATCTCTCTTTTGATGTCTCCAAACATAAATAACACTCCTCTTGTAATGTAATATTGTTTTGTCCTGTGCTTTGACTGGATATCGCACCCTATATTTTATCTAAATTCACAGTTCAATCTGAGCCATGGGTGATATCTGTATGCAGCATCTGAATTCATCCACCACAACAATACTTGTATTTTTTTCCGCTTCCACAGGGACAGGGATCATTGCGGCCGATCTTGGGTTTGGATCGCTCATATGGCTGCGGCTTGGACCGCGACTTCGATTTCCTTGATTTTTTAATCCGGTCTGACTTTTCCCGCTGTTGGCTCGAACCTGACTTGGCCGCAGAAATACCGCCAGCTGATGGCTTGGAAAAACTGACCTTAAGCGCAGTCTGCAGCGGACTACCCTCAATCTGAGTTGCTCTTTTGTCATCCGACAGCTGCATCTTGAACACATACCTGACTACATCTTCCTTTATTGAACCGACCATTTCATTGAACATGCGGTGAGTTTCCTTTTTGTACTCCACGAGAGGATCCTGCTGCCCGTAGGAACGCAAGCTGATGCCCTTCCGGAGATTGTCAACAGCAGCCAGATAGCTCACCCATTTACGGTCAACCACAGAAAGCAGTGTCCTTCTTTCCAATTTGCCCAACACTTCACGGCCCACCTGATCTTCCCTGGTACGGTATACCGCCTTGCCGATTCTACAAAGGTGTTCTATGAGTCCCTGACGACCCCCGTCTTCTGCCGCCTCCATCAATTCTGAAACATCAACCCTCTTGGGTGGCAGCAGATGCAGCTGTAGCTCGGTTAAAAGAGATTCCAGATCCCATTGTTCAGGATATCGCCCTTCACTGCAGTAAACCTCAACTCTCTCAGTGATGAAATCCTCCATCATATTCAGAATCTCTTCTCTCAGATCCGTACCGTGCAACACCTGCCGGCGCTGTTCATATATGACCTGACGCTGCTTGTTCAAGACATCATCATATTCCAACAACCGCTTGCGAGCATCAAAGTTTCGCGATTCGACCTTGCGCTGGGCATTTTCTATGGCCCTCGACAGCAGATCGTGCTCCAACCGCTCTTCATCGTCGACGCCAATGCGGTCAAATAGCGAGTCAATGGTCTCACCACCAAACAATCTGAGAAGATCATCTTCCAGACTGACAAAAAACTGTGAAGAACCAGGCTCTCCCTGCCGTCCAGAGCGTCCCCGCAGCTGGTTATCAATCCGACGACTTTCATGTCGTTCAGTGCCCAGGACATGTAGCCCACCCAGCTCCTCAACACCTGGTCCGAGCTTAATATCGGTTCCACGACCAGCCATGTTGGTAGCAATGGTAACCGTGCCCTTTTGGCCGGCATTTTTAACTATCTCTGCTTCCCGCTCATGATGTTTGGCATTGAGGACCTCATGCGGAATGCCTCGCTCCAGTAATATTTCACTGAGTTCTTCTGATTTATCGATGGAAGAGGTACCAACCAGAATTGGCTGCCCTTTCTCATTTCTTCTCTGTATATCATCAGCTACCGCTTTGAGCTTGGTCTGGTGGGTCCGGTACACTACATCAGGAAGATCCTCACGAATCATCGGCTCATTTGTGGGGATCACCACTACATCCATATCATAAATCTCATGAAACTCATCAGCTTCCGTTGCTGCGGTACCAGTCATACCAGCGAGCTTTTCATACATGCGGAAATAATTCTGATATGAAATTGTGGCCAATGTTTGAGTTTCTTCCTTTATCGAAACTCCTTCTTTGGCCTCTAAAGCCTGGTGAAGTCCGTCCCCAAATCGTCTACCCGGCATCATTCTCCCGGTAAACTGATCAACCAGAACTACCTCGTCGTCTCTGACAACGTAGTCCCGATCTCTTTTCTTGAGTTCCCTGGCTTTGAGTGCACGCACAAAGAAATAATTAAGTTCAATATTTGATGGGGCGAATAAATTATCAATACCCAATTTTTTCTCAGCTTTTTCAATTCCCTCTTCGGTAGGAGCAACACTGCCTGATTTTTCATCAACAGTATAATGCCGCTCCGCAGTAAGATCTGAAACTACATCAGCAAACTGATGATATTTGTCTGCAGTCTTGGTCGGAGAACCAGAAATAATCAATGGTGTCCTTGCCTCATCAATGAGTACGCTGTCCACCTCATCGATGATGGCATAGGTCAGGCCCTCCTGAACCAGTGAATCAGGCGACACAGCCATATTGCCGCGCAGATAATCGAAACCAAATTCGTTGTTGGTACCGTAGGTAATATCACAATTGTAGGACTCCTTGCGTTCTGCGGGAGACATTCCGGAAGCAATGAGGCCCACATCTAATCCCAGGAACCTGTAAACCTGCCCCATCCATTCAGAGTCACGACGGGCCAGATAGTCATTGACAGTTACCACATGAACTCCACCATCAGCAAGCGCATTGAGATATGCTGGCATGGTTGCGGCCAGCGTTTTCCCCTCACCAGTCTTCATTTCACAAATGCGTCCCTGGTGCAAGGTGATTCCACCCATAACCTGAACATCGTAGGGGCGCTCTCCCAGCGTACGTCGAGCTGCTTCTCGCACCACTGCAAACGCCCTGATCAGCAGATCATCCAGAGAATCTCCCTGCTGCAGGCGGCGTTGGAATATCTGCGTATGCTCCTTGAGTTCGGAGTCACTGAGTTTTTTCATCTCCGGCTCAAGATCACCCACGGCATCAACCATGGGCTTGAGCTTGTCCAGCTCTCTTTGATTGTGATCAAAAAGATTTTTTATGAAGTTTAACATATCCCCCACCCAACTAAAGTGTTCAACCTATTCCTCCAATTACCAGTCTAATTTTAACATCAATAGTCTCAACAAACTACACCACCGGGCTAACATGCACACTGCTGTGCCACCAAATTTGGCAGCACAGCAGATTTTGCAAACATTCAGATGTCAATCGAATCTTATTTGTCTGTTATAAGCAGTGTGTCATCAAACTGCAAAGGCTCACGCAGATCCAGATGACCAAGAGATTCGACTACCTCTCCATCAACCTTTATCTGAACACTATTAATATCATCAAAATTCTCTATGATTGTGTTTGTCACACTATACACGGCGAGCATTTCGCCCAGACTCCCAGAAACCTGCTGTATTTCTTCTGAAAAATCAACTATTGCCACAGATGTGTCTTCTTCATCGCGCCTGATAATAAGTTGAGTATCATCTGGTAGGGGATCTACAGCCCTTTCAGATTCTGTGGGACCTCTCATGATCTCTCCTGCAATCAAATCAAGTGTTATTTCTTCAGTCTCTAACTGCCGATAAACTCGGGTCATGTCACCCTCATCAGTGGCAAAAAACAGGCTAGCAGTCCGTATGTCTTCGTCGTGCTGGGCTATCTCTGAATCATCGATCACAAAATCAAACTCCATGTCCGCCAATTCCACAGGAGGTAGTTGGTCCAAATCGAACCTGGCCACACCTACAGGATAAGCGATTACCTGTGAAGGCACTTCATCGTCAGCTGGTATCGTATAAGTAGCAGAGATTTCCACTGCCAAGATTTCGCCATCATAAGAGAAATTGATATCATTTATATCTACACCATGACCGGGATTCGGAGATTGACCACGAGCCACCGCAACATATATCTGTTCGTTATAACGCATCCAGTCGGTCATTTCTTCCTGAGAATCCTCTATGTCCGCAACCCATGTTTCAACCTCTTCTGGGAATTCATCCGGCAAGTCGAAATCCACACTTCCCTGTTGCGGTTCAACATCGTTTCCCCCTCCGCAGCCAAAAGATACTAAAGCTGCTGTTAAGACAACTAACAGAGCCAGCAAATGCTCATTTTTGAAAACCATACTCAACCCCTCCCAAATTTCTGAAAACACAGACCAATGTGATTAATTTCATCTTTACATTAGAAGACGCAACTAACAAGCATTTGTTCCATGCTGGTAATATATTTTCATATATTCTTACCGTTGGGAAGTTTTGTGGGATAGTTCAAAACTTAGATAAAACCGAGAGCGAGTGAGCCTGTAAGCCGACTTCTGTCCGAGGCTATCATTTATCTGAGATGCCAATTGCTTGGACACCTTCAGCGGCTAACCCGAGAGGTCTGCGGGCCGCGTCATTCCTCTCCTATTCAGCCTTGCTCCGGGTGGGGTTTACCTGGCCGACCGGTTACCCGATCGCCGGTGGTCTCTTACACCACCGTTTCACCCTTACCTTTTAAAAAGGCGGTCTGTTTCTGTGGCACTATCCTGGAGGTCACCCTCACCGGATGTTATCCGGCACCCTGCCCTATGGAGGTCGGACTTTCCTCATCGAATAACGGCTGCTGCGTCATTTGAATCTAATTTCAATTAGCGAGTCATCACACAACCAAAATTTTTACTTGCAACCGTCCCGATGCGATAGCCCAGCTCACTCACTTAGGATAGTATAGCAAACCGTTCTGCAGTTGTCTAATCTTTTACCGCCGATGCAGTACTCCAAACAGTAGGAGGAAGCGGTAAATAGTCTACCCTACAGTCAAGGTTATCCTGTAGATAATTGCAAAGCCTCATCATTGCCGGCTGCTCTGTGGCACGGTGTCCAGCATCGATCACAGCCAAACCACAATCAAGTATTTCGCACAGGGTATGATCTGTTAAATCTCCAGTGATGAACACATCTGCACCGAATTTTAAAGACTGCTTGTAAAAATCTGAACCCGCACCACCACAGACTGCCACCCTCTTGACTGGTTCTGACTCCGCAGCAGCCATTCTAACTTCTCTACGACCGCAAATTTCTGCTACTTTACAAGCCAATTCTTCTAACGAGAGGGCCTCTTTCAGTTCTCCTATTCGTCCCATACCACGTTGGGAGTTTTCATTGCTCAGCGGATAAATGTCATAAGCCGGTTCTTCATAAGGGTGATGCTCATACAAATCTTCGATCACCTGAGAAACAGCAGCACCTGGGCAAATAGTCTCTAACTTGTACTCGTCTACCTCAGAAAGATAACCCACTTCGCCTAACGTCGGATTTGAACCCTCATGGGGCAGAAAAGTTCCTTTTCCGGACACAGAGAAAGTGCAGTGACTGTAATCGCCAATGTTACCCGCCCCCGCTTCAGAAATAGCGTCGCGGACCTTTTCAAGGGAATTCTGCGGCACAAAGCAACAAATTTTGAAAAGATCTGAGGCTGGCTTTAGAGCTTTAATCCCCTGCAGATCCAGTTTTTGAGCAAGTGTTGCGCTGGGTCCCATGTCTACAACATCAAAGTTAGTATGGGCAGCATAAACTGCTATATCCTGCCGCATCAGAGCAGCAATTTTTCTACCAAGGGGACGATCGGTTCTTAATGTTTCTGCCGCCTTAAAAAGCAGTGGATGATGCATGATGATCATGTCCGTGCCATAACCCACAGCTGCATCCACTACTTCATCAGTCACCTCCAAAGCGACAAGGAGATGAGCGACTTTATTATGAGGGTTACCCAACTCCAGCCCTACATTATCCCACTCAGCAGCGTACTTTCGAGGGGCTAAATCGCCCATGACTTTTACAATATCGGCAACCGTCAAATCAGACATGTTTTCACCCCATATCCTCCCATCCTGAGCTAATGTGTAGCAGCTAGTGCCATCAATAAAGAAGCCAATCTTGCTTTGATCGAATCAACACGTGAGTTAAGTACTACAGGTGCTTTGGCTCCCACTACCAGGCCAGCCATGGGGGCATCAGCCAGATAGGTCATTGTCTTACCGACAAGATTACCGGACTGTATGTCGGGTACAACGAAAATATCAGCCTGTCCCTGTACAGGTGAATTTATTCCCTTCTGTTCAGCAGCATCCGGTTCAAGTGCGTTATCCAGCCCCAGAGGACCGTCTACAACTGCATCCCCAAACTTCCCTCGTTCTGCCATTTTTGAGATCGCTGCCCACTGCAAAGTTACAGGCATATTCTCCTGCACCTTCTCCACGGCAGCGACGAGGGCCACTCGTGGAGTGCGCTGAAGGATAGTTCGACTCAATTCTACTGCGTTTCGTACAATTTCAACTCTGGTTTCAAAATCAGGATCAACATTTATTCCACCATCCGACATACCTATCAGGCGGGGATACAAAGGCAAATCAAAAAAACCAACATGGCTCAATATTTTCCCCGTTCGCAGTCCGGACTCCTCATTTAATACTGCCCGCATGAATGATCCAGTATCCACAAAACCTTTCATCAATATGTCCGCCTCACCAGTCCCACAGACTGCTGCGGCCTCGTACGCAGCAGTTTTGGCATCAGCAGTATCGCGAACTTCGTAAAGATCTTCAGGCAGAGATTCAGATTCAAGATTTTCCCTTATATCGCTCTCTGGGCCGAAAAGCAGAGCCCGGACAAAACCTTCTCCTGCTGCCACTCCAATAGTCTTCAGCACGGCATCGTCTGCACCACCGGCGACTGCAACAACAGCTGTCTGCCCCTTGTTGACTCGGTTTATGTATGGATCGAGATGATTGAATTCAAAATCTTTTAATTCCATGATAAACTCCCTTCATTTTTCAGTTTTTCACATGTACATAAAATTCTCTCAATACATTCATTAATCCTCCCACGGTGGAAATATCTCTCTCTAATAATTGTTTGATATTACCACAAGGGGGGCATCTTTATTATCTTGAATTATTGTTTAGAAGTAGCACTTCAATATACGCTAACATACACCGAATAAGGGAGTGGTTGGATGTGTAAACACCCTGGCCACCGCCGATTTTTAATTTTGGCGGTGTTCGGTACTGTTATTCTGCTGGGGCTGGTTTCAGCCTCGCATGTACAAGCAGGTTTCAGTTCTGATGCAGCCGTTATAACTTATCAGGTCCAAGAAAATGACACCCTGTACACCATTGGTCAACGCTTCAATGTCTCACATTTTCAAATCGCAGAAAAGAACGGATTCCCGAGATATCTGATGCCAGGCCAAACCTTATATTTACCTGTTACAGTAACAGATGGAGGGTTTAGCTATCGGGTCCAAAAAGGTGATTCCCTGTTTATAATCGCCAACAGGGTGGGGAGAAGTTTAAGTGCGATAAAACAGAAAAACAACCTCATCAAAGCTGCTGTGATCTATCCTGATAAGATTCTTCAGATACCAATTGTACTGGAAGGTGAAACCATCTGGCAAGTTTCTCGCGGAGATACTCTTTATAAAATTTCCCGCCAGACCGGGATACCAGTGAAGACGATTATGCAAAGCAATCGCTTGTCCGATACCGAGCTGAGACTGAATCAAATTCTGCGAATAAGCACTGACTCCACCGAGACACAACCCCAACCGCCTTCAGACGATAACCGGGCCGAGATGACTGTGTATCGTGTCAACAAAGGAGATACCCTGAAAAACATAGGGCGATGGTTTGGTACCACTGTTAGTGCAATAAAAGAAACCAACCAATTAAGAAGTGAACGCCTGATGCCAGGTCAACCCCTGTTTATTCCTGTAAACAGTTCCACCGGAGTTTCTGTCAAACCACCCCAATACGAACAAGTTGACGGGTACGGTAAACTTTTGGACTGGAAGTGGGCCCGCTGGTATTATCCCCCAGGCACAAATGCAACAGTCATAGATTTTTATACGGGAAAGAAGTTCGATGTTGTGCGTCTTGGAGGCTCTAATCACGCTGACTCCGAACCCAGAACTGCTCAAGCTACTGCTGTAATGGGTAGCATCGTTGGTTGGTATTGGAGTTGGCAGGCTAGGCCGATTTTATTAGAGGTTGAAGGGAAAGTGTTCGCCGCCTCGATGAACACCATGCCTCATGGAGTTCAGTTCATTGGCGATAATAATTTCCCAGGGCACTTCTGCATTTATTTTTACAACAGCCGCACCCACAACACTGACTCACTGCACGATATACATCAATTCAACGTTCTGAGAGCAGCAGGTCATCGATAAAACGGCGAGGGGTTGTGGAGTGAGACCACTACCCCTCCCATTTCCTCCACCTTGTATTTAGTTGCTTATCATTTCGGAATCCCGCCGCTCAATGTGACGGCGGAGTTCATGCAGATCTATATATTGATCATCGGCATTAGCTAATTCGTATGAAATCATATCTTGAGTTGAGCAAGCAATAATTCTTTTACCCTTGGATCTCAGAAGTTCAGCAGCGCGCCCGAAATCTCCGTCACCGGTAAAAATAACCGCAACATCGTACAACGCCGCAGTATTAAACATATCCACAACCATCTCAATATCTAAATTGCACTTATAACTTACCTCGTCATTCGTGGGATTCGCCCATCGTTTGACTGGCTTGGTGCGTACCGTATATCCGGTCCAGGTCAGAAATCCGTAAAATCGTTTCTCATCCTCATCCTGAGGATCTCTTGCATAATAGAAAGCATTAATCAGTGTCTTGCCTTGTGAGAAGTAATCAACGGTTTTTTTGAAATCAATCTGCCATCCCAGCTTTTTTTGAGCATATGTCATATTAGCTCCATCTATAAAGATGCTAATTCGCTCCGAACTGGAACGCATAGTTTCTCCCCCATTTCCCGCAAGCCTCCTTTACCTCTCATCTCTTTTAAAACATGTAACACCTCCTTTTCAGCTGCGGGCGCACACATTTCAAACCTTCGGACCACTTCAGAAGCAGCGGCTGGTGTCTGCCTTAGTAAAAAGGCCCCGCTACCGGCGAGGCCTTAATGTCAGAAAAACTATTTGTAGCTAGTCCCGTTCATTGACGGACTCGCCAACCATTTCAGCCAACATATGTTTCTCGTCAGGCTCCAGGCTCCGCTGCAATACCTTTTCGGCAAAGATCTCAGCTAGATCCGCAGATTCCCCCTCAAATTCCTGCAGGGCCTTGTCTTTTTCCTCGCGTATTTGTTCCTTAGCTTCCTGCAAGGTACGATCACTATGCTGCCTTGCTTCATCTACTACTTTACGATACCGCTCCTCGGCCTTTGCTTCTTCTTCAGCCAGAAGTTCAGAAGTTTGCTGGCGTGCTTCTCGCAATTTGGCCTCGTAACGGTGCTGCAATTCCACAGCCTCTTCCCTATACTCTTCCGCTTCCTCTAATAACTGCACAACTTCTTCCTCTCTTTTCTGCAAAACATCTAGCAGAGGCTGGAAGAATACTTTACGGAAAAGCAAAAAGAAGATGAGAAAGCTGACTGAATGTATCACTAGAGACCAAGTTATGTCAGTCAATCTAATACCGCTCCTTCTTAATGACCAACGCCGTTTACTGACTATCAGCCGATAAATCCTTGCGCGATTCCTATAAGCAGCAAGGAAATTACCAGACCGTAAATTCCAGTTGTTTCGGTGACTGCCTGACCCAACAACATGGTCATCATTATCTGCGACTGAGCCTCAGGCTGCCGTCCTATGGCCTCAACGGCCTTTCCTGCAACAAATCCCTGACCTATTCCCGGGCCTATAGCGGCCAGACCAACAGCAAATCCTGCAGCTCCTACGGCAACGATTCCAATCAACATCTGTGACATGTTTTGCGGTCACTCCTTCCTAACTCTTTTCAAGCCTCAATCCAACGCCAAGCGGATAAATACCATGGTGAGCATGACGAATATGAAGGTTTGCAAAGCCCCCACAAAAAGATCGAAGTACAGATGGAAAGGCACTGGAATGACAGCCGGAAAGGTTGAATATATCATACCCATTATAATGCTGCCTCCCAGTATATTACCAAACAATCGCATGCCCAGTGAAACCGGCCTTGCCAGCTCACCGATGATATTCATGGGCATAAGCAAAATAAACGGCTCACCCAGTGTCTTGATGTAACCACCGACACCCTGAGCTCTCATTCCGTAATACTGAACGATCAGGAACGTTAAGATAGCCAGTCCCATGGTTATGTTCAGATCAGAAGTGGGTGGCCGCAGGCCCAAAATTCCACTAAAATTGGCAAACAAAATGAAAATTGTGAGCGCTCCCATATAACTGAGAAATCCCATTCTTCCCGGACCCATGGCCATGGATATTAATGATTTGAAGGCTTTGACAAACAGTTCCAGTGCAGTCTGGATACCTCTGGGACGGTACTGCAATCGACGAGTCATGGCATAACCGGCCACAAGCACCAAACCCATTATCACCCAACTACTAACAACTGTCTCTGTGACGGGGATTCTCCAAACCCGAAATACTACTGACGGAGCTTCCAAAAATCTTTCCATTTACATCCCTCACGTTCGACCCATTACCTCTGCTATTTTTCTTCTAGTTCTACATTACAGTTCCATCTGGCCTGACGATAGCCCAAAACAAAAAGCACTATGTAGCTGAGTGCAAAGCCCAACCCTGTAGGTAATACAGCCAATCCAGCATGCAGCTGAATGAGAATCAGGACCAGAACCACCACAGTAAAACGTCCAACAAAAATCAGGCCGGCCTTTAAGGATGTCCGCTGCATATCTCCCTGTTCATTCTCCAAACCAGCCGTCTTCCCGAAGGAATAAACTGAATGCGCATGTGCATAAAAATTAAACATGCCCAGCAGGACACCCAGTAAAAGCCAAGGAATGGAAGACACCCAACCAGATATCCAGAACACAGCAATAATACAGACCGCAACAATACCCGCTGTATAAAGTACTCTGGCCACAAAATGTCTGAACTGTTCCATCAGATCTATCTCCGTCCGACAGCGTCGCACTCAGTCACTGAGTATCCTGCATCACTGTAGTAATCAGCCGATAAACGGCAATAAAGCCCGCAATAGTTCCGAATAGAGCGCCGACAATACTGAAAGTCATTCCGGAATTTACAAGATTACCTATCCAGCTTCCCAGTTGAAAGCCGAGATAAATACTGACCGTCAATGTAAGACCCAGCTGTATTACCAGGCCAAAATACACAAACAACTGTTGCAGGATTGACACATCTTCGTCCTCCAGTTTATTTTATCTCACGTGTTCACAGGCAGGCAAGGCATTAGGAAAAAAGGAGACTACCTCCACTGTATTTGCTATCTTCTATGTCAATGCTACTCGTTCACACCTACCGGTAGCCATGTCTATCAAAAGCATTTCTTTATCGAGCGGCGAAGAAGTGTCTGTAATGTATTTTATGGCTTCCTGCACTTCAAAAGCAGCAATAGCTGCTGCAGTCGCACCCAGATTACCCAGCTCCAACTCCACCCCTTGGTCCGGAATATCCTCTAAAGGACCATACAAAGATTCCAGACCAGGACCTGCAGGCTCAATGACTGCAATCTGTCCCATCCTTCCGGCTATGGCCCCATGTATCATAGTCACACCCTGTTCCTCACATGATTTCTGCAACCTGAATCGATCCTGAGTACTGTCCAGACAATCCAAAACCAGATCACAGTCCTCAAGCAAATGCGCAGAATCCTGGGTAAACCGTTTTTGATAAAATTCAATTTCGGTTGCCGGGTTAACTAACTGCAAACGATCGGCAGTGGTCTTGGCTTTAAAATCTCCGATACTCTTTATACTGCTGTGCAGCTGGCGATTCAAATTGGATTCATCATACACATCATCATCGATCAACACCAAATGTCCCACACCTGTTCTTGCCAGCAGTTCAGAAACAAATCCGCCCAGTCCGCCCAGTCCAACTACTGCCACCCGGCTTCGCAACAGTTCAATTTGTCCCTGCAAGCCAACAGTGCCCAGGTTCCGCTCATATTTTAAGGGTATCAGATCTTCCTTTAGAGCAGTAATCTCCACATCACGAAGCGGTTGATTCTTACGTGCCGCTATCTCTGCGACAGTCCGGTAATCTACAACGAGCTTTTGCTGCCCATCAGGACTCTGATAGGACTGTGCCCGTTCTTTCAGCTCCTCAATTACTTTCAATACAGCACCACCTCTTGATTTTTACTTTCTCATGTGAAACTAACACTTGGTCAACATGCAAGGTGAACTTGGAGTTTATCAATATCAAAATAACGGGCAGTCAAGAGGATATCAAGACTACGGACCAGGCTTAACTGCTGATATCATACAAGGAACCAGTTTATACTCATCTGCACTCAACGAGAAGTTCAACCCGGTTATGGAAAGTTTAAAAGGAATGCTCGAGAATGGGATTAAGAGAAAATTCTTAAGAAAATATTAACCTCCGGCAATGGGAGGAAAAATACTTACTCGCGCACCATCATTCAGCATAGTCTCCACCGTAGCTTTGCGGTTATCTACAAAAACCTGCTTGACTTCGCGGTCGGGAATTGAAAGATACTCTAGTACATCAGAGACAGTTGCATTTTCAGACATCTCAATAAGTATTTCCTCCCCATCGTATCCCTCTAAGTGTCGGCGCAGGGTTGCGAAAACTCTCACCTTTAACTCAATCAAATTATATCATCTCCAACCCATCTGGGAGGGGCAGTGATGATTCTCTGATTACGCCCTCCTACTCAAATATTATCACTCAATTTCATACCACTGGTCCAGCTCCGTATCAGCTGAATAATCTGGTGTTTTACGGCAGACACATTAACCGTGCCAGAATCTCATCAATTTCAGCTCGTTAAGAATTTAGTATCCGAGCTGATTGACATCCTCTGTGGACATTCGCTCGCTATTCGCCACGATCCGAGCATAGGTGTTTATCCACTCCATCAATGCCAGAACTACGCAGCCAAACTCAGTCAACCGGGCTTAATTGGAACTGCAAGCACAACAACTGTGCAATGATATCTTCACCAATATCATTGCACAGTTGGATTATTTCGGCAATGGTGTACAGACTATCTCCTCTGACAAAGTGGAGGTAGTCCCAGGTGACGTCATGGTTGGCCACCAGATTCACTCAACTCGTTAATCGAGAATACGTACTGTCATTATGACTGTATCTCGAGAAACAGAGCGCTTGGGTGCCGATCAGCCGCCCCGCCACCAGCACAGGATTTTCAGGACGCAGGTGATAACTTCGGCGACCATTTCAGTTCAACACACCTCTATTTTTTATCAGCTGTTCTACTCAATCGAGGATTCAAACTTGATCACCGCACCCGCTTTATTTACGGAATTAAAGGCATACCTCCCGACTGCTTTCTGAAGAAAATATCTTATATCCAAAGATCTAATTCCACACAGTTAAAAGGCTTTATCTGAAACCCGGCTTCATTCACGCACATTTTCACGTCTGATACCCGATCTTCCAACAAGTCAGGACGGTATAGGTATTGACGAGATGCTCTGTCAGAAAAATGCATATTTAAAAGTCACGCAAAATGAATGCAACGCAACCACATGTTCAGTCCCATTGTTTCCAACCCAAATAGAGACAATCTAGGTCTATACACATCTATATGAAATACACTCCATCAGTTGTTCTATTTACAGATTCGAAAAATATCTTTATAATCGAAATAGTTTGTATCTCATTGATTTGTCTAAATAAACTGTGAAAGAGAGATTCATTATGTTATTACGTAATCCTCGGCTGACCCTCCTCTTCGGTTCGCTGCTTCTGATAATGATTGGATTCGGAATTGTCATCCCAACCCTCCCGTTTTTTGCTCGAGAATTGGGAGCATCATCTGTGGACATGGGACTGTTGGTGACAGTCTGGGCAGCAGCCCAATTCGTGATTGCCCCTAAATGGGGTGCTTTCAGCGATCGAATGGGACGACGACCTGCAATAATACTTGGTCTCATCGGATTCGGGGCTGGTTATATTTTTATGGGAATGGCCACTCAGCTGTGGATGCTTTACGCGGCCAGAATCACTGGGGGGCTCCTGTCGGCATCAACCTTCCCTTCTGCAAAAGCTTATATCGCAGATGTCACTCCTGCGGAAGACCGAGGTCCTAGCATGGGGTTGCTGGGCGCTGCTTTTGGTCTTGGTTTCATGCTTGGTCCAGCAATAGGGGGAGCAATGGCTCCCCTGGGAGTACGGCTGACCTTCTTTGCTGCAGGTGGATGCGGGTTGATTACCGCCGCTTTAGTTTACTTTCTGCTGCCGGAGCCGGAAAATCGCAGCAGCAGCGGTCTGGGTAACAAGTCTGTGGTTCAAGCAGTGGTGGATGCAGTCAAAAAACCTTATGCCGTCCTTTACTGGCTGCCTTTTGCCATGACATTTGCTGGTGCCGCGATGTTCAGCATGCTGGGATTTTTTCTAATGGATAAATTCTCCGCTACGGAAGCACAGGTGGGCATGACTTTCACCGTCAGCGGAGCAGTTGGGATAGCTACTCAGGGTTTTCTGATTTCACATATGCTTGATATGTGGGGTGAGGTGAAAACCCTCCGCACCGGTTTATTAATCTCAGGAGTGGGATACGTACTTCTCACCCTGGCACCCTCTTTCCCCCTGACCTTACCAGCAGTCGCTCTCATCAGTCTGGGATTGGGTTTCAGCAGACCAACCGTTACTTCTCTTTTGTCAAGAGTCACCGATATGAGTCAGGGGTTAACCATGGGAATGCAGAGTTCATTTGATGCCCTGGGTCGCATGCTCGGACCCGTCTGGGCCGGTTTTTTATATTCCCTGGCTATTCATGCACCCTTCATCTCTTCTGCAGCAGTTTTTGTTCTCGGGATTATCTACATGACTATGACCATATATGCAATCAAAAGACCCCTTTCGACGGCGTCATCAGAACAACCTGTCCAGCGACCACCTGCCAGTAATGATTGAAAGCAGTATCGCAGGAAAAGATAAGCATCTTACAAATCAGAATATATCACAATTCATTTTGCAAGGCTGACTCCGCCACATGCTGCAGTCGATTTACATCTGAGTATGTATTGAAATAGTGTATACCTGCCCGCAGATTTCCTCGTTTTCTGGCCAGGTAAACATCATTATCTTGAAGGTGGAAAAAAAGCTCAGCATTTCCCTGTTCATCGCCAGTCGAAAATGCAACTATTGATGAGCGATGCTCTGGTTCACGACAGCTCAGGACCTGCAGTCCCAGCTGCTCCAGACCATCGACCAGTGTGTCAGTCCGCCTGATAACTCTGTCAGTTATGGTGTTTAAACCAATCTGCTGCAACAGTTCAATTGAGGAATCTAATGCCACTATTGCAGGAAGATTCCATGCACCAGTGTTGAACCTTCGAATATCAGAATAAAACTCCAGCTGGTCAGAACCAGTAACCTTTCGAACACCGTGTCGCCCTACCAGCGTAGGCTGCATCTGGTGGGCAACATGTTTGGCAACAAAAAGACACCCGTTCCCCCGTCCGGACATCAACCACTTGTAACCTCCTGCTGCCAGAACCGAGATATGGCTGGCCCTTACATCCACCGGCATAACCCCCATGCTCTGGATGGCATCAACAACGAGGTAGACTCCACGCTCAGCGCACAGCTTGCCTATTTCTTGCAGATCATGGCGGAACCCCCGAACCCATTCGACATGACTTAAAGCAATAACCCTGGTTCTTTCAGTCACATTTTCCAGCAAACGGGATGTAGGCTTACGGCCGTTTCCCCAGGGTACCTGCCTAATTTCAACTCCCTGCTTGCGCAGATTCAACCAGGGATATAGGAGTGTTGGGTGCTCATTTTCTACAGTGAGCACCTCATCCCCCCTCCGCAACGGCAGTGAAGCCGCCGCAGTGCTAATACCAACTGAAGTGTTGGGGATAAATGTAACTTCCCCAGTTTCAGCATTAATTAAATCTGCCAGGCGCTTTTTGGCACTTTTAATAGTTCCAGCAACATCTGGCACCACATGAGGCCTCCCGAGAGCTTCAGTTATCTGCTCAATGGCAGCCAGTGTCTTTCGTGGTACAGGACACTGCGCGGCATTATTGAAGTAGGTAATCTCCTGCAAACCCGGAAACTGATCTTTCACTTTATCTTTCACAGAAGTACAGTCTCCTCCTTAAAGAAGAAAAAATTGAAGTGATATTCACTACGGTTCGCCTCTTCAGAGGGGAAACCGATTGAACAATTTATGAATTAAGAAATGCCTCATGAACTAGCCCCACCCCAGTGTCTCATTTGGGATCTTCAGACTGCAGATCCGACATAAGATTAGCCGTTTTCCTTCAACCATCTCAGGGCTGTCTCAGCAAGTAGAGCTGTTCCTGCTGGCAGAACATCCTCATCCACATCAAAACAGGGATGGTGGTGTGGCATCGGCTCTTCCTCTGTCAATTTGGCCCCCCCCAAAAAGAAATAGGTTCCGGGAACTTCCCGTAGGAAGTAAGCCATATCCTCCGCTCCCATGATCGGTTCAAGCAGGTTAACCACATTCTTCTCACCAACAACATCCGCTGCACAGCGGTTGAAAAACTGCGTGAATTCAGTGTCATTCAATAAAACTGGATATCCCCGCTCATAATCACAATGAATGTCAGCTCCTCGGGCTTTACCAATGGTTTCAGTGAGTTCAATGAGACGTCCTGCAATATGATCTCTTTCCTCTTCATTTATGAACCTTGCAGTTCCTTTCATTGAAACCTTTTCCGGTATAATGTTGTTTGCTGTTCCACCATTGATCTGACATACACTCAGCACACCAGGGCGCGTGGGCGACAATTCACGACTTATGAGAGACTGCATTTGCTGAACCACAGCAGCAGAAATAGCAATCGGGTCAACAGTTGTATGAGGTATTGCACCATGGCCGCCCTTCCCGGTTATCTCAATGGAGAAACTATCAGAACTGGCCATCGCTGGACCCGATCTGATGCCAATCTGGCCATTTTTAACCTCATCAGAAATAACCCCAATGTGCAGGCCAATAATTCTGTCGACATCAGGAGAACTAAGGACTCCATCCTGGATCATTGGCTCCGCACCGCCGGGACCTTCCTCGCCAGGCTGAAAAATCATCTTCACCTGACCACTCAATTCAGAATTCATATCAATAAGAAGCCTTGCTGCACCCAACGCCATGGCCACATGCGCATCATGACCACACGCGTGCATCTGCCCTTCATGCCGGGAGGTATAAGGAAGCCCAGTCTTCTCCTGGACGGGCAACCCGTCCATATCTGCCCTGATAGCAATTGTTTTTTCACCAGCCGAGCTGCCCTCTATTAAAGATACAACTCCGCTGTTGGCAGCTCCTACTTCAGTGGGGATCCCCCATTCTTTCATCTTCTGAGCAATGTAATTACTTGTCTTGGGAAGCTCGAGGCCCAACTCTGGTATTTGGTGCAGCTCTCGGCGCCAGCGCACTATTTGGTCCTTTAACTGTTCAGCTTTTTTGAGCATATGGTTCACTTGATATCTCGCTCCCTCCTGAGAGATTGGACGCGCAACTTTGCATCCATAAATTTGCTCAAATTCTAGTGATTCAGTTGATACCATCGGCCAACTGCTCTGATATTTCTAGGTTTTGCTCGATCCATCTACCAGTACTGCCCTCAAGGGAGAGGCTTCTACCCGGGCCATTTTTACTGGCAGAGCTATGAGTTTATATAAACCACTTTCTACCTCAGTCAAATCAAGGTACTCGATAATGTAAATATCATGCTGCACGCAGGCTTTATGGGCAGGAAGTGCCTTGCTGGCAAATTTGTCAATAGAAGGAGCGTCGGTACCAACAAGGCCAACACCAGACCGGGATAAAAAATCAATTGCTGCCGAACTGAAATGCCAGAATTGACGGTTAAATGAACTATCACATTTATAGCCAGTTTTAACCAGCAAACGACACGGTAAATTATCCGCACTGCATCCGCTGTAAACAATAGCCTTACTGAGAATGTGCTCATCGATTAGTAGATGTGTCTTCGATACATCAACTGCTCTGGTGACATCCACCACAAGGCATGGTCCAATGAGTCTTTTCAGGGCTAGACCCTCAACTGAAGCAGCCTGAGAATAAAAATGTAATGGCGCCTCAATATGCGTCGAGTTGTGCGGACTGAGAGTAAGTTTGCTGAGGTTTACCGTGTCTTCCTTCTCAGTCTCCTGAATCCACTCAATTGAAAACTGCGTGTCACCCGGCCAGGCAGCAGTTTCGGGCGAAAGGACACGTGTAATATCTATAACTGAGTGATCACCTGTCACAAAACTACATCCTTTCTGAGGTCCATCTGTATATAAAACTGAATAACTAACTTATAATTTCTACACGGATGCAGAAGTAACCTTCCTTACCAGGAAAACCAGACTGCTGTGCCCAGTTTGTTCCCTCCACCCCTTATTCGGTCAGTTCAACGCGTATAGCGTTGGCATTACGTGTAATCCTACTCCTTACAGACAAATAGTTCGAACCACAGGGGTGGATTAATATGTATATTGGATATGCGATTCTGATTGCAGTTTCGGTGATCATCTATTTGGGTTTTGCACAACGTGCACTGGACCGGCTTCACCTGAGCGACAGAGGGGCTTTAGCATTTCTATTGGCCATCATCGTTGGAGGTTTCCTACCAGATATTCCTCTCGGTGGTGATCTGGGCATCAACATAGGTGGGGGGCTGGTACCAGTTATTATCTGTGGATATCTGTGGGCTACAGCAGAACGGGGAGAAATTATTCGCTCTATCGTGGCAGTAGTAGTAGCCGGGACAGCTGTTTATCTTCTGATGAAGATTTACCCTGCCGAACCGACATATGGCGTGTTATTAGATCCACTTTATATCGCTGCCCTTGTGGCTGGGGTTATGGGTTACCTCACCGGTAGAAGTCGACGTGGGGCATTTATTGCTGGCACGCTGGCGATCATAATAAACGACCTTGGCGCACAGGTTGAAAATTACCTGGCTGGTGTGTCACCCACTGGCGTGATTGGTGGAGCAGGAGTTATAGATGCAGTTGTGATAGCAGGCATTTTAGCTCTTGGCCTTGCAGAAGTACTGGGCGAATCATTGGAGCGGGTTGTAAGAAGCACTGAGCAGCCATGAATCAGTCCACACGATTGTCTTTCTTTTGAAGTCAACAACACAAACATTACGAACGGATGGTGGTGTATCTTGATTAGAACCGTTCATAAAAGCAACCAGCGCACTGAATTCAGTCGGAAACTCTTTACCATACTCACAATTTCTCTAGTTTTAGCTGCTTTTTTGTCCCCTTCCATCTTACATGCAGCAGAAAGAGAAAATCCTGACTACCTGGTTTTTCCTGAACATAAAACAATGGATTGTGCAGAAGAAGGTTACTACATCATCAAGGATATAGAAACAAAGGAAGTGATCGTCAAAACAGCTAGAAAAATCTATCCTGGCGACGAATATATCAATCACGAAAACATTCTTTATAGAGTAGAAAAAGTTCAGGATAGTATAGCCTGGGCCCGTTCACTGGGAAGGATTGAACTTTCAGGACGCCCGACGGAAGAACATCTGCTCACCGCCTTTGCCCAATCCCATTCCGATAGATTCCTGCAGCTGACCGAGGAAGCTGGAGTGCCTTCCAAAATCGGAGTTTATCATTCCCATGGAGCCGAAGCTTACGAACCCTCTGATGGAGATGCCTTTATAGACGAAGGTGGAGGAATCCTGAGAGTTGGAGAACAATTTGTTGAAACAGCGATTGAACAGGGTCTTGAGATCATCCATACCACCAGAACTCATGTTCCTCATGATGCAGGAGCATACCATAGATCCCGACGCACGGTGGAGGAACTGCTCAAGGATGGGTCAGGCATCCTGCTGGATATCCACCGGGATGCCGTCCCTGCAGAAGACTATATAGAAGAAGTGGAAGGTAAGAAGACGGTCCAAATTCAGTTTGTCGTGGGACGTCAAAATCAAAATGTGCAGACAGTCAGGCAATTTGCTGAAAGTCTCAAGGGACATATCGATCAGCACTATCCAGGTTTAGTGAAAGGTATATTTATGGCCCGGGGAAATTATAATCAGGATATGTCACCCCAGTCACTGCTTTTGGAAGTGGGAACTCATAAAACCTCACGTGAAGGAGCCAAACGATCGGTTCAGCTCTTTGCCGAAGCTGCCAGTACTTATTTCGGACCTCCCCCGTCAGAGGAACAGGCCCAACCTGAAGGACCTCTCGGTGAAACTGTATGGACAAGTATTCTATGGATAATCCTCATTTCTGGATTGGGGATCGGTATATATTTGGTGGTTGGTACGAAAGACGCCCATGAGTTGCGAGCTAAAGTGCAGAAGTTTTTCAACAGGGAGTTTCAGGACCTTACCGGCGGTGATGGTAAATAGATAAAGAACCCAAATCATAACTATGTCAATACACAGACCTTGACACCCATTCCATCAGTCGTTAAATCGGGTAGGAGGGGGCGGTTAACCCCCGTCCCCCCCACACCACCGGACATGCGGGTCCGCACCCGGCGGTTTATGTACGTTTTCGAAGTTGTTGATAGCAGTCGGTCATGAAGGTTAGTCCCTGGTCTCGCCAAAAGTCGAGGTTCAGAACCGAATTGAGTGGTCCTCCGGCCATGGACCAGGGGCCTGGCCGGCTATACGCAAGCGAAACAACGCGCCTCTCCGGTAACCCTAGTCCTCTCAGTTTCTTGCATCGGGTGCGTATGCGCTTCCATCGCACCCACAGACAGGCTCGCAGACGCCGCCGGAGCCACTGGTCCATCTCCTGCAGTATTCTTTCATGTCAGGGAGCAGAGGTAGGATTTGGGTATCTCAACTCGACGCACCGGCTGGGGACGATAATTGTCCTGTAATAACTCCTCGCGTATACCTGCCCAGTGCTCCTGTAAAAAAGGCATCAGCTCTTCTACTGTCATACCATTTGTTCCCGGTGCTCCTTTGTTCGACTTGACACGCTCAGGCACGTATCATGTTGGGTCGGGACACCATTTCCTCCATTAACCTTTGCTTTTCGCCTCCGCGAGATAAAACCTCTGCTCGTGCCGGAGATGTACTCGGCCCGCCACCAGGCTCTGACGTATTCCGCCGT
>CAZRFK010000014.1:0-30740 GCA_964599275.1 uncultured Clostridia bacterium | reverse complement strand
CTAGACGCTCATTAACCTGACCAGTTGATTTGGAGTCAGTATTAGTAAGGAATCTCACAGCATAATCTTGTCGCAATTTCCCCACTGCCTCCACAGCTCCATCTACAGCCTCTCCTTTGAAATACAGAGTTCCGTTAAGGTCTATCAATAGTCCTTTTATTTTTGTCATCTTTATGTCCCCACAAGAGACCCTAATGTTAAAAAATGTCATTAATGAGGCAAAAAATTTGGTAGCGGTGGCTGGATTTGAACCAGCGACTCCACGGGTATGAACCGTGTGCTCTAGGCCACTGAGCTACACCGCCACCTTATCCACATCGTCGTCTCAACAACCAACAATTCATTATAACCAGTATCAAGTACGGATTTCAACATCACTCGAGCACTAAACGGTACTTGAAATATAATACGTAAATATTTTACCGACAGACCAATTTTCTTTCAATCTTAGCATCATGAAAGGTCAGTCATCGAAATCATGTGCCAAACTAAAATCAACCCGATTGTCCTCTTGGTTGAAAGAATAAGAAATCAGTCTCAACCCTGACCAGGATCTACTTTTCAGGCCTCCTACTGTATAATTCCTCTTTACCCTGGCATCTGCAAAAGCTATCACGTCTCGAGAAAATCCCCTGGCAACCAATACGGCTTCTAACAATGAATAATCCCCTCGAACATAACAATCATTGAAAGAATCTACTAATCCCATGACACCATCAATGCTAGCCCGTTCAGCTCTGCCCGTTACTCCCTTTACAAGCAGATACTTCGATATAGTCGGCCTGAAACCAGGAAGGAATCGATACCCCACCATAAATCCATCCTCCCGGTGACTAGATAATTTAAACCTATTATATCTCTGATGGGAAATACTGTCCCACTCGCCAAATAGGTCAACTGTAGACAAATCACCCTGTGTGATTTGATACCCTAAGGCCATTGTGAGTGCAGTTTCGTGGTTTAATGCATCCTGCTTAGCGCAAGCAGACAATATCTCTGCAGGGTCGAGATGGTAATCATGATTCCCCTCAAAATGCTGGGCAAGTACTTTATGAAATTCTCTAAAACGAGCTGGAAAAAACCCGTTGCAGTCTGGTTTGCGGAGAACATCTTCATTTTTCCTCAGTAGTGCATCCTTTATAATCTGATTTCGTCTGTGATCAAGCTTCATGACGGTTTGGTCGCCCAATCCCCGCAGGCCAGGAAATTTCGAGCAATTGAAGGCCAATATCTCGGCCAGCTCTACTCCTTGAACAAAAAAATGGGGAGATGGTCTGAATAAAAACAACCATCGAAGGTCAATACTATGTTCTCCTTTATCCCACAGGAGCTCTGGTTTTTTGGCTTCGTATGAGAAGACTTCCGGGCGAGCAGCCCCCGGGAAATTGAGGAATTTGCAGGCTCCAGATACTTCGATCAGCTCTCCAATACCAAAAATGGTGTTGTCAGAGACAAAATAGATATTGTCACCTGCCTGCATTGCCAGAAAGTGTGCATATAAATTTTCAACGTCTTTGGACCACTGGATGCCGCTTGGCCTTTCTACCTTTACAGCATAAACGCCATTTTCAACATAAAGCCGGAGCGAATCATTACTATTAATTTGAATTATGTAGCCGGCCATGAGGAAAACCCCCTCTGATGTCAATCCTGTATACCTAATTATTTATGTTTCCCGAAATAAAACTTTGTGCTCCCGCCGATTCAGCGTAACGCAAACCCCAAACATTGTGAACCCTATAACATAAAAACATGATAAAAGGATATATTTGCTGTTCAGCTTCGAGCTTGCTGCAACCCTTATGTGATGTGAAAAAACCAGAATAAAGGAGGAAGGAACATTCATATGAAAAGAAACCCGTCCAAGAATCATGTGCCGGGAGAGGGACTCGAACCCTCACGGGCACAATTGCCCAGCGGATTTTAAGTCCGCTTCGTCTGCCAGTTCCGACATCCCGGCACCTTGGCTAAATCTTCCTTGATTGACATCCTAACCCATTAACCCCGAGGTTCAGTACCTCCCCGACGGTTATTACGGTTTCGGCGCATCTCATTAAGCTTTTCTTCGCTTTCTTTCATAAAGCGCTTGATCTTATCTTCTACAGGTTCACTACCACTGTTCTGGCTATCAGGCGTTATGAATTCTGGAGGACCGGGATTAGCCTGCCTTAAAGACAGACCGATTTTTTCACCGTTCTCACTTATGGAAAGCACTTTGACCTTAATGCGATCATTGTGCTGCACGTAGTCACTGACTTCATGAACATAAGCATCAGCTATTTCTGAAATATGCACAAGGCCAGTATTTCCGTTCGGCAGCTCAACAAAAGCACCAAAATTGGTTATTCCGGTTACGACACCCTCGACCACATTACCCACTTCAACAGACGTGCTCATACTACAAAAATTCCTCCTGTAACATTATGATGGTTGGGATACACCCACATTAAATAGCAACAATATTATACGGTTGTACATCCAAAGTGTCAACAAAGATGAAAAGCACATCAAACCCAATGTGCGAATTGATGCACAAAATAACATCTTGAATCCTATATAACGGCTCCCAAAACGAATCTCGAAGAATTTGTTCAATTTAGCCCGACGCAAATACTCTCCTTCCGCTTCAAATCTTTTTAATAGCTCAGTTTTACTTTATCTCGTTTATTTTTTTTAAGTCAACACATTTTCCACAGGATTATTATGAAATTGCATCATAACCGCAAAAAACTTTCGGCTAATCCTATTGCCCCCTGTCCTTACCTCCATTTAAGTGGAACATCTCCAGGACGTATAAGCCCCAATTGCTCCCGGGCCCGAATTTCAATATAATCGGGATCTTGCAGAAGATCCATCTCACTTCGTAACTTCTCCTGTATCTCTTCTTCCTGCTCAATTTCTGAGTGAACCTCAGCTATTTGCCTGTTTAGATAGAGAACTTCCATATAGCTGCTTATAATTCCGTACGTCAAATATGTAAACAACAAGACGGACAGAACTCCAGCCACAAATATCCACAAATTGGGCCGTGAGCTACTTGTTCTCTGTCGAGATGATTTTATTGTAGTCCTATTTTCATCTGCTACCGGATGTCTCTTGTTGTGGCTCATTACCTACCCTCCCCAACTAGTTACCCGGATTCAGGATCTTCACCAAATAAATCCAGAGGATCTCCTTCAACCACCAGGACGACCTGATATCCCTTGTTACGAGCACGACTGAACAGCGTAGATACGGTGCTGGCACTGACCCCCAGTCGGTCAGCAACCTCTCCATTGGAATGACCAGTTTCCTTGAGAGCCACTACCTGCCTCTCTCTAAAACTCAGGTTTTCCATGCCACGAATCTCAATCTGCATTACATTCCCCACCCGCCAGTGCCAAGAAGTTATCCACAGGTTATGTACAATCTGTGGACAATTTAACTACATTTCATGGTTCATTTTTTTATTTCGAGGGAGGTATATCGATCTCCTCCCCAGCTTGAAATAGATATTAAATCAATCTGCGCTGCTTGTGCTTAACTGCCAGCACATAAGTCAGCTGTAAAACTTAGGGTAAGACATAGATAAAATAACCCATCTTGAGACAAGGACTGCTGGATAACCCGAAGAAAGAAGGAATCTGCTCAGATTGTACGTGGTTCTTTCAGGTGTACGTCAATGAATTGTGAAGGAGCGCAACAAACTACGAGGAATAGGTTTCGTACAGGTGAATTATGAATGGGGTGATTTTTAGAAAGAATCTTTTCACAGGTACGGTAGCAAAATATAATAAGAGGGGGAGGGAGACTATTGGAAAATAAACGTCTTTTATGGATTTTTATCGGAATTATTGTACTCATAGGATTAGTTCTTGGTTACGTACGTCCTCGCATGATGCTGGCTGAATATCACAGTGAGCAGGTTTTGGAGTGGACTACCTATCTTTCCCGTAAACTCATGACCTTGGGTTCCAGATATGAAATTCACTCAGACCATGATGAATTAGCCAGTTCTCTGCAGGAGATACGAATGGAATTTCGCTATCTGGAGATGTTCATCGGTCACCACAGTGAAAAACTTTATGCAATAAGTGGTTCTTACAATGTGCGAGCAGAATTAGGTAACGGTTTCTATGGAATCTGGACTTCTCTGCAGGAAAGCAGCGAAAGATTAGAAGAGCGTCGGCCCGCGGATTTTGACGAACGAAGAGATAAGGTTTCAGATGAAATATACAATTTGGGTGAAAAAATGTCTTCTATAGTTCGTGAACCTGAAGCCAGCGTCTATTTTGGAGTGCAGAGCCTGTCACAAAAACAGGCTGAGGAGCTGAACGAGCTGCTTCGAGAAGCTGCTGCCCTTATTGAGTATGCAGCAGGAATTGATTGATTCTAAAAATATCAGACGACCGTACGGATTCTCAAGGCGGTCGTCTGAAAACTATTGCGGACAGTCCTTTACCCTCTGATTGACTTTTGCGTCCCGTGTAATAAAGTAGACGGTGGCAAATGTTCTGTAATGACATAGATTACTAAAGCACACAAATAGTAAGGAGCAATATCAGCGTGGAGCATCTTTTAGAAGTTATATTGACTTCAGTTTGGGATGTCCGAATTGGTATTGCTGTGGCACTATTTTATGGATTCACCCCCTTTTGGGCCTTGTTCCTGAGCATTCTTTGTGGTCTGGGCACTGTCATTCCTTCTTTCGGTCTTCTGAAAGGTTTGCTGCAGTGGGATAGATTTGAGACCTCTCGCTTACATGCATGGCTCAGCCGCATTACCTGCAGACATCACCATTTCATTGATAAATATGCCTATCTGGGGGTTTTTTTGATGGTGGCCCTACCTCTTCCAGGAACAGGCCCGTGGATGGGAATGCTGACAGCCGCTTTGTTGAAAATGCAGTTTGTCCGGGCATCCATGTCACTTGCCCTGGGCATAGTACTCACTGCTTGTGTGACTCTGGCTATAGCCGAAGGAATCCTTTCTTTGATACCACTTTTGGGTTGACAACCTGGTTATACAAGTTTTGGTGAAGATCACTCAGATACTTTACTACCAGATCTCAACCAGCTGAACACGCCGATACTACCAGTAAATGTTTTTCTCGCCAACTGAAAACCCTTCTGAGGTAGAGTAACAACGGAAACTACGTATTTACCTAATTCAGCCGCCGCAGAACATATTATACTTGCTGCCCTGGCCATAGGCGGGAGAAGAATTGGACTCAGAATGCAAAAATAAAAACCAGCACCAACTGCACCAGCAATTAAAAGCGCTGCACGCGGCTTACCTTGTGTTGTCAAGAATAATCCTGAGTAAATGAATGAGGTACAGATAGCCCAAAAAAGCAAATCACGTAGGAATGCACAGATCCCCCGCAAAGATAATGGTTCGTTGAATGCTCGTATAACATCGTAAATCAAACCACACACTGCTCCGGCAGCAATTAAAGTCCCCATGGATACTAATTCAGAATATAAAGCCACGGTATCACCCCCTGTCATGACACGCGCAAAATATCATATGACAATGAGGGCTATACCGTTAAACCTTCACTTCAATGAAATATTTTCTCCCAGATCCCTCTGGAGCGCAAAGATCCTCTGCCAGACGTTCCAGGTAAGTACTGCATCCCGACAATTATTCCTGTACATTCAACTTTTCCTTCTTCTAAATCCAGGTGTTCAATATGCAAGTCTTCTCCCCTGAGGGTCATTGTTCCCATTTCAGTCTGCAGAACTATTTCTCTTTCATCGAATGTATCTACTTGCTTAACACCTGTAATTTTAATTTGTTCTCTATCAACAATAGACACCTCGTGCGGAGGCTCAGATTTGCTCTCCCCGGTGAGATCAACAATCTCGTCTTTTTGGGTCACTTGCTAGGCCCTCCTCCCGGAAACTTTGCTTAGTACATGCTATGACTTTAGCCTTCAATTATGTCAAAATGTCATTCCCATAATACGTCCAAGGTAATATCCTGATAGTAATAATTTATGATCTCCTCAGGATAGCTGCCCTGCTCGGCCATTGCTTTCGCTCCCTCTTGTGACATTCCTACCCCATGGCCATAGCCTTTGCCAGAGAATATCACTTTGCCATTGTCCTCAACATCAATTTCTTCCAGCAGTGTGGACTGCATATCTTCTGGGTCCAACGCTACACGGAATGAAGGTGCTGAGATCTCTATATCATTTATAGTTAGCCTGGTCACACGATCGCTGTCACCACGTTCGGCAACCTCAATTGAGTTGACATTCTCCACAGAGTATCCCATGTCATCAAGGGCGGCGGTTACTTGATCTTCATCAAATTCAGCCGACCATTCACGTAAATCCGCACCCTCCACCTCCTCAACACTGTGAATGTAAGGAACTGGCTCATCATCATACTCCAAACCTTCCTGTGGATCAGCCGTCTGTCCGCCTGAGGAGGCGTGAAACCAGGTTAATGCCAGGGAGTCATTGTATTTGACCACTATCCCCCTGGTATCACTAACTGCCTGCCGCACATTCTCGTTAATTCTTTCTGCATTGTAAGCCTGAAAGCTTGTCACATCATCGGATGCATCTGCTCCATATCTATCGTGCTCGCCACCGTCCTGAATTTTTCGCCAGGCGTACGTCCGTGCTAGTATAGCCTGCGCCCCCAGTGCTTCACTGGGCCAATCTGGCTCCATCTCGGCAGCAACCACCCCAGCAATGTACTCTTCAAATTCGAGGTTCACCGTTTCCTGGTCTTCAATCCGATAAAGTGATATTTCCGGTTCTTCGGCGGTGTCATCCCTCCAAAGCCACCAGCATCCGCTCAGAGAAACAGACACAAGCAGCAATGCACACAGGACTTTCAGGATATTTGTGCCAATCGCTACTTTTCTGCACTTTGTGTTCACATAGATCACCCCTCAACCGGTATTGTGTGCATACCGGTCGGGGAGTAAACCTATGCAAAACAAGGCATATGGGTATCAGCGGGGATCGTCGATGTAACGTTCTTCCAAAACCTCATAAAGCTCTGAAGATTCTTTGGCGGGAACATGTGATCTGCATTCCAAAACTTCTACCCTCAGGACACGATTTCCGAATGTAATCTCTAACTCATCGCCTTCACCAATATACTTGCCGGGTTTACTTACCCTGCCGTTAACTTTAACTCTTCCCCCGTCACAAGCCTCTTTTGCCACGGTTCGGCGCTTAATGATCCTGGAAACTTTCAAGAATTTATCCAGTCTCATTTCAGACATACCTGCACCCTCCCAAAAAGGGAATCAGGGAGACCCTGATTCCCGTAATAGACCATAGCTGTTGTAAGCTTAACTCACTCCTCCGACAAATTTTCCTTAATAGTTTCCTTAAGTGTTTTACCTGCGCGGAATCCAGGAACGTAAGTAGCCGGAATTTCCATTTCTTCGCCGGTTGCCGGATTGCGCCCTTTTCGTGCCGAACGCCGCCGCACATCAAAAGTTCCAAACCCTTTGAGTGACACCTTCTCATTGGACGACAAGGTCTCCTGAATCGATTCTATAACCGCGTCAACAGCTTTTTTAGAATCCTTCTTCGTCAATCCACTTTTATCCGCAACTGCATCCACCAGATCAAGCTTATGCATAGTTTATTGCACCTCCAAGTATTGATGAAAAACATTTAGAAATTATCACTGAGATCAGGTAACGCGTGCTGCTGCTTAGTCTACCATTTCCTCCCACTTTGCATTCGCATCTACCCTCAACCTCACCTCTTTCCGGTATAACTTAACTGCACCTAACTGTTGTCAGGTTTTGCCTGTTTGGTTGCTTCCCAAATCTCATCCATTTCCGCAAGCGACATATCCTGCAGAGTTCGATTTTGCCGCTCTGCCCAGTTCTCAATTGCGGAAAAACGCGCACGAAACTTCTCCACTGTTTGTCGCAGGAGAAGCTCAGGAGACAATCCTAAAAACCTCCCAACATTGACCAGGGTAAACAGTAGGTCACCAAATTCTTCACTGATATCCTGCTGCTTTCCCTCGTTTAACGCCTCAAGCAGTTCCCGTAATTCCTCCACCAGCTTGTCCTTGGGCCCTGAAATATCTTCCCAATCAAAACCTACCTGAGCAGCTACACGCTGCACTTTCTCCGCCTGCAGTAAGGATGGCAGTGTTCCGGGCACTCCGGTCAGCGCACCCGCCTCAGAACTCTCCTGACGTTTTTTTCGCTTGAGATTCTCCCAGTTTTTTTCTACCGCTTTTTCGGTGTCTGCCTCCACATCAGCAAAAACATGAGGATGACGGAATACCATCTTCTGCTTCAAGCCAGCAATTACAGATTCAACATCAAACTCATCATCCTCAAAAGCAATAATCGAATGCAGCAAAACCTGTAAAAGAACGTCGCCGAGTTCCTCCTTAAGTTCGGCTGCAGTACCATCATTAATAGTATCGATAAGCTCATGGCACTCTTCCAGTAAAAAAGGGGTCAGGGTTTTGTGGGTCTGTTCCCGATCCCATGGACATCCTCCAGGTGCCCGTAGTTGATGAACAACTGCAATCAAACTACTGAGGGCCTGTCCACCATTTACTGAATCCCAGCGTCTGTCAGGCTTAATTTTCGCTGGGGGAAGATAAAGCAGAGGGAAATCTAACTCCGCCAGGGAACCTTCACACAAATTACCTACATCGACTTCATAAAGATGGCTGTTGTTAAACTCCTGTCCTTTCAGGATAACACCTGCATCCATCAATAGCAGTGGATGAACGTCCGGATACTGTCGTTTAATTGCTCCAACAGCAGCGGCTCTGTGTTTTCTGCACCATAGCCCCTCTATCCAGCTCCCGTCCTGCAGGGTTATCTCATACAGGAGCCTGTGCGGCCCCAGTGTCCTTCTTTGACCCTGAAAGATCTCCGGGTATGTCAATTCCAAGCGACCTGATGTTTCTAACCACCTGCTGGCGGTGAAACTGAGTGGGCGGCCGGTGATGATATTTACATTAGATTTCAAACGAAACTCTCTATATAACTCCCATGCAGTAGGGTCTTCAGGTATTACCCCGCCAACTGTACAGTAGGCCCATGAGTTGGGGGAATGAGATTGCTTCCCTTCAGTAGTCGTATGTACTGAGTTTTTTAAACCTGCCCTTCTGAGGACATCTTTCAGCAATTCCCCTGCACCACCAGCGGGCACTACGATTAGGTCCGCTGAAGCAAGCAGCTCTATCTTTGCATCATCCAGTGAAGCACGGTCGAGTGAATCTAGTCCAACAAAATATATTCGGCCAGTAAACGGCGCCTCCTGCAAGATCATTGGTTGGCACTCCCTTTTAATTTCACGAAAATCAGTCCCGCACTAAATGCCATGCTTTTAAAACCTGGGCAACTTTTCCACCCACCCTGGGAATCATTCGCAAATCCCCAGTTCGGACTCCACCTATCAGTAAAATTGTCATCGTATACACTATTATCCCTGTTGCCACAGCAATTGGAAATCCAAAATTCAAACCCATTTCCGCTATAACCAAGTTGCCTGATGCTCTGACGATAACTCCCATGATCGCAGAAGCGACAACTGCACGCCACAAAGCCCCCACCACACTCAGCCGACCCACCTCTTTTACTACAGAACTAATATTCATCCCAGCGGCAATGAAAAAACCAACAACCGAAGCGAATCCTGCTCCCCTAACTCCAACCTGGGGTATGCTGGTTAAAAACCATGTAAGCGCAAACTTGACCACTGCACCCAAAAACAGATTGCGGAGTGGAATGGTTGGTTTACCCATTCCCTGCAGTACTGCCGACGATACCTGGTGTAAAGTGAAAAACACTGCTACCCCAGAAACGGCAGCCAGTACCGGTCCTGCTTCTGGGGAACTCCAAAAAAAGTCTGGAATCTCAGATGAAAGCACAAACAATCCCGTCGCAGCTGGAAATCCTATCAAACCGGCAATGCGCAATGCCGCATAAGCTTTGTTTCTTATGGCCTCTAGGTTTCCCACCGTTAACGATTCTGAAACTGAGGGAACCAGGCTTATGGCCAGAGCAGTGGTAAACACCGCCGGAGCGTTAACAAAGGGCATGCTGTATGCCTCCAGATAGCCAAAAGCAGTGGTAGCAAGAGTCTCCGTATAGCCTGCACTCATCAAGCGTGAGGGTACCAGTGTAGCATCGACAAACCTCATTAAAGGCATTATGATTCCGGTGATAGAGATGGGGATAGCAAAACGGAGAATCTCTCCCATCACCTCCCATGTAGACCGACCCGCAGCCGGTGGGTTCAGAGCATCCACACCATCCCAGATATCACCCAGGTTGCGCCAGTATACAATCAGCATATAGACAAGGCCGGCAACAGCACCAGTAGTTGCGCCAAAGGTAGCCCCCGCAGCTGCATACTCAAGTCCGTATGGAACCAAAACTGCCACCAGAGTAAACATAGTGCCGACCCGAACGATCTGTTCGATGATCTGCGATACAGCATGTGGTGTCATGGTTTGCAGTCCTTGAAACAGCCCACGGAGAGCAGACATAACAGAAACAAAGAGCACTGCAGGCGTGAGGGCAATCATACTATAATACGCATCAGCATTTTGCCAAACTCGATGGACGAAAAATGGACTGGCGAAATAAAGGATTGCAGTAAAGGATGCCCCCATTACAAACAATAATCCCATTGATATTCGGAACACCCGGTGCGCTTCATTTGGAGCACCCTCGGCTAACGCCTCAGAAACCAGCTTGGAAATGGCCAAAGGGATACCCATGCTTGAAAGCACCAAAGCGATGGAATAAATTGAATAAGGCAGGGCAAAAAGCGCCATTCCATACGCACCCTGATCACCACCACCCATTAACCAGGGTAATATAAACCGGTACACTGCCCCCAGTATGCGGCTTGCCAGGCTGCCGATCATCAATATGAAGGCGCCGCGTAAAAAACTATCCTTTCGCATTCTGGATAACCCAACCCCTCAGTTCAGTGGTCAAGTTCATTATCCAAATACTGTTTTTATCCGCTTGTATTTCAGATATCTGGCTATAAAGAGTGATGTTGAGACATAAAGCAATCAGCAAAGTTCACTATGGTAAAAGACTCTATGCCCGAATAACCGGCTCAGACAATCATGAATATACACGAATCTTCCTGAATGCGTAAACTGACCCAAGTTATTTTATCACAAGAACGCCTACCTCACTACCATTAATTTTGTGACCGTCTACTCCAATATGATATATGCATAATGAACCATGCTCACGATTTACTATGCACCCCAGGATTTGAACTCTTGTTGACCCTTATTCAATTAATTTTGAGCTTTTGCAAATAAACCATCCTCCGGAGCAATTTCGAGCAGCAAATTTTCAAGAAACTTCAAAAAGTCCGTGCCAGTTGGGAAGGATTCTCCCACCCGCTCGGGCCGTAAAGTAACGGTCACACGTTCATCTCGCCTTCTCGTCGAAACGCGAAGATTCTGAGCAGCATCGAGGCCACTCCAGTTTATTGAAGAGCCATGCTCCTGCAGCATCTGTAATCTGATAGTCCGAGCATCCCTTTCAATAGTGATGACCTCGCTGTATCCCCCCAACATCTTGAGTTTCTCCAGATACACCAGGTTCACCGCAGGTGCTGGAGGCTCCCCGAACCGATCAATCATTTCGTCAAGAAGATCCTCTGCTTCGCCCGGTCCTTCAATGCCAGATACAGCGCGGTATAATTCAATTCGATGTGCACTGCTGGGTATGTAATCAGCGGACAGATACGCATCAATCTGCAGCTGAAAGCTTGGTTTCTGCAGTGGTGGTCGCTTCTTTCCCTCCTTCAACTGCTCGACGGCTTCTTCAAGCAGCTGCGAATACAGATCGAACCCAACATCAACTATATGTCCATGCTGTTCGGCTCCCAAAACATCACCAGCTCCCCGCAGCTGTAAGTCCCGTTTTGCTAATCTCAACCCTGAACCCAGCTCCGTAAACTCGCGCAGAGCATGAAGTCGTTTAGCAGCCATCTCATTCAATGTTTTCCCGGCCCTGTAGGTGAAGTAGGCATAGGCCAACCGGTCTGAACGACCCACTCTACCACGCAGTTGGTAAAGCTGAGCCAGTCCGAACATTTCAGCATTCTCCACAATCAAGGTATTGACGTTCGGAATATCAAGCCCCGACTCTATTATGGTGGTACAAACCAGCACATCATAATGGCCAGCCACAAAATCCTTCATGATGGATTCCAGCTGTCGCTCCGGCATTTGACCATGAGCGACAACGATATCTGCATTTGGAGCCAGTTTCTGGGCTCTATTTCTGGCTGCTTTAATGGTTCGGACTCTGTTGTGAACATAAAACACCTGCCCACCTCTGTGCAGTTCCCTCCGAATCGCATCTGCAAGTACTTCCTCATCAAACTGCATCACGTACGTGGACACAGGCAGTCGATCTTGAGGGGGAGTCCTTATGACGCTCATATCCCTCAGACCAGAAACAGCCATATGCAGTGTGCGAGGGATGGGAGTTGCAGTAAGAGTCAGAACATCTACTGTCTCTTTCAGCTGCTTGAGACGTTCCTTGTCCGCCACCCCGAAGCGTTGTTCTTCATCGACAATGACCAACCCGAGATCCTTGAACTGGACATCCTCACTCAGAATTCTGTGCGTGCCGACCAGCATATCAACGTTTCCTCTCCGAAGTTGAGTGACAATGTCCGCCTGCTGCTTCCGGGTACGAAAGCGGCTGAGCATGCTAATTTCTACCGGCCATTCCTCAAACCTCTCCCCTGCGGTTTGAAAATGCTGGTGCGCCAAAACTGTTGTTGGAACCAAAAATGCAACCTGTTTGCCGGACATCATAGCTTTAAAAGCTGCTCGAAAAGCAACTTCAGTCTTCCCATAGCCAACATCGCCACACAACAGGTAATCCATGGGGTGGGGTTTCTGCATCTCTTGTTTTATCCGATCAGCTGCCTCGAGTTGATCGGCTGTTTCCTGGTAAGGAAAGGAGGCCTCAAACTTCCGTTGATATTGATCATCGGGAGGGAATGCGTATCCTTGAGCTGCCTTTCTGGCAGCGTAGAGGCGCAGGAGGTCTTCGGCCATATCCTCTACCGACTTTTTCACTCGCCGTTTGACACGGCGCCATTCCCCACTGTCGAGACGATAAAGTTTGGGTGGTTCTCCCTCGGCACCAACATATTTTTGCACCAGGTCAATAGATTCAACGGGAACATAAAGTCTATCTCCATCAGCATACCTCAAAAGCATGTAATCCCGTTGAATCCCATCTACTTCTTCACGAGCCAACCCCAGGTACTGCCCGATTCCATGAGTGTGATGAACAACATAATCACCCTCATTTAAATCCTCATGGGTTACAATTGAGCGCCGTTCCTTTTTTGAAACTCGATAAGGAACCCGTTGGACATTTCCAAAAACATCCTCATCAGTTAATAACACCACATCAAGTGCAGAAACTTCAAAACCGTCAGTTAGCTCCCCCTGCGTGACAACTACCGGGATATCCTTCCCGTATACAGAATCACCACCTCTGTGCTGTACGACCGGAATATCACGTTCACTCAGTGAGGCCCGTAATCTTTTGGCTCGACGGGAAGTTTTTGTGACGATAATAACCTGAGTGCCGGTATTTCTCCACTGCTCAAGCTGGGACAAAAAGACTTCCCACTGCCCGTAAAAATTCTCTGAAGGTCGTGCCGAGATCCGTACGACATTCTCCAACTGGGTATCATCAACATCTTTCAGGATAGGTGACAGGTAAACCCGGGGGCGTTCCTGAGGCCCGGGGTAAAGACATTCCGACGGAACTTCCATGGCTAACTGATTTTCCAGTGCAACTCCTTCTTGAACCAGCCTTTTCTGACGTGCCTTCAGATCTTCTGACTCCTGCTCAACAACTTTTTTGACTTCATCCGCTCTTACTATAGCCACAAAAGCCCGGCGGGAGAGATAATCAAACAGGGTATCCATTCGTGTATTCAAGTAAGGATAAAGGGCATCCAGTGATCCGTAGCGATCACCCTGTAGAAGATTTACCTGACTTGCAATTCTCTCCTTCAAACGCGAAGCAACTTCATCCTGGCCCAGGTGCCGCAGCCTATCTATCCTATCTTCAGCGTCCTCTTTCAGCAACTGCACTGCCTCTGTAATGGTCCGATCACAAACTGCAGAGAAAACTTCCTTGGCTGGACCGATTTGTGCTTCATCCAAATTACGTACAGAGCGTTGGGTCTGCGGTTTGAATTCGCGCAAGGAGTCCACAGAATCACCAAAAAACTCTAAGCGTACCGGAAGAGGTCGAGTTGGAGAAAATATATCCACAATCCCACCCCGAGCAGCAAATTGCCCAGGATCCTTCACTGCATCCTCCCTGTGATAACCCAAGTCATTCAGTTCATGTATGAGGTGCTGGCGATCCACAGCCTGACCACGGTGCAGAGTAAAAAAGGCTTGACGCAGGTCCTGTCGAGGAGGCAGTCGACGCTGTAGCCCCGCCGGACAGGTTACCACTACTGCCGAATCTCCCCTGGCCAGAATTCCAAGAGCACGCAACCGCTGTGGCCCCACTGCACTAGAGTGCGCAGCTTGAAGATGTGGAAAAACTTCCAGCGGAAGGAGTGCTGCCACCTGTTCTTCGGGCAGCCACTCTCTCAACTTATCGCAGAAATTTCGCACCTCGCGCGGCGAAGCACAGATAACTAGAGATGGAGCATTTGTATGCTCGTGCAGGGAAGCCAGCAAAAATGGCTCACTGCCCTCAGCAAGCCCGTTCACCATATGAGCCCCACTACCTTTGATGACACCATTAGATAATGACTCAAAAGCAGACAGGTTTTCCGACAGGGCTAGCATCCAATTTAAAGGATTAGATTTGCTGTCGCAGGTACTCTCTGTGATGTGAGCAGACTCACCCGGTGTAGACATGTTTCCTCCTTCAAAATGTGCACCCTTGTCGTGTGCCTTCAAATACGGACGGGGCTCCCGCGGGCAAGGAGCCCATCGTAATGCTGTACAAGCTTTAAAGGTGCCCTACTGTCCCCAATTTATGAATCTCAGCGATTGATTACGTGAGGTCACGCCCATTATATTTATTCATTGCCTTGGCAATGCCGTCCGAAGCAGCAGCCCTCAGCGCGCAGGCGGCAAGGCCAATCACCTTTTCCACTATTTCTGTTTGTTCTCTGGCGAACCCAGACAAGACATATTCGTGAGGTTTGCACCCTTGTGGTGGCCTACCTATTCCAACCCGCAGTCGTGGAAAATCATAACTACCTAATGCTTCTGCAACCGATTCTACCCCACGATGACCTCCGCTCCCCGCTGACAAGGCAAAACGTAATCGTCCGAGTGGTAAATCCATATCATCGTGAACAATGATCGCCTGTTCATGACTGAAATCCCATCGGCGGACGGCAGATAGCACCGCTGGTCCACTGACATTCATGTAAGTTCGTGGACGAACCACAATCAGGTCGTCGGCCCCACACGCTATCTCCGCCCAATCATAACGAGATGTCGTCCGCCACTTCAGATCGGACTTTTCGACCAGCCGGCGGACAACAGCAAAACCCACGTTGTGTCGGGTATCACGATACTTTTCGTCATAATTCCCTAGCGCTGCTGCCAGACGTAAAGTCACACCAGGTCTCCTCTTTCTTTATCCTTGCGGCTCCTCCTCGGGGAATTCCTCTTCTTCCTCCTCGTCTTCTTCGCCTATCAATTCTGGTTCCATATCTTCGTCTATGAGGAGTTCTTCTTCCTCTTCTTCTTCCTCTTCCTCCATTCTCGGAGAAACGAGGGTGATGATATTATCATCAGGCTCACTGAGAATCTCGACTCCTTCAGGAGATTCAACATCAGCAACAACGATACTATCACCAAGCTCGAGTTCAGAAATATCCACCTCGATGTAATCAGGTATATTTATAGGCAGACATTCAACAGTGAGTTCACGCAGTCCCCTCTGAACTACAGCAATCCCTGTGGTAGCTTCCTCAACACCAAGCAGTCGAACCGGTACCTCTGTAGTCAGTTCAGTATCCATATCTACCTGATAAAGGTCCATATGGAGCACGTTGCGTTTTACTGGGTGACGTTGAATTTCGCGAACCATGACCACCCGTTCTTTTTCATCTGAAACATTCTCGTCTTCAATTGTCAGATTCATAAGACCCCGATGGGCTCCCACAGTTAGGGCCTGCGTCAGATCGGACTCTTCCACCTTGAGTGGAATGTTATCAACATTCTGTCCGTAAAGGACAACTGGTACGTACCCTTTCTGTCGCAAGCGGTTGGGATGACCGGGCTCTCTTACACTTGCTTTCAATGTTACTTCTTGACTCATTCTCCTACCTCCTCATATTGATCCGAATCCTATGCTATTACGCACGCCACCTGCTGTCAAACCACCCCCTGCGAATCACCCTCAATATCGAACAGAGCACTGACCGAACGGTCTTCATGGATGCGCTCAATGGCTTCACCTAAAAGTGAGGCGACAGACAGAACAACCAGCTTGTCCATCAAATCAGGTCCTGTCGGAACTGTGTCGCAAACGACAACCTCATCTATTGGGGCTTGTTCTAATCGTTGCGATGCAGGATCAGTCAGAAGTGCATGTGTCGCAGCAGCTAACACCCGCTGTGCTCCACCTTTTTTGAGGGCTTCAGCTGCCCGGCACAGGGTACCCCCTGTATCAATCATCTCATCCACCAGTAGAGCTGTTTTTCCATCTACATTACCGATTATGTTCATGACCTCTGACACGTTGGGACGTGATCGGTACTTGTCCACAATCGCAATCCCTACTCCCAACCTGTCAGCCATGTCACGAGCACGGCTAACTCCCCCAGCATCTGGGGAAACCACCACCAGCTCATCAAATTCTTTCTGTCTGAAATATCCCGTCATTATTGGAATACCTGAAAGATGATCCAGCGGTATATCAAAAAAGCCCTGTATCTGTCCAGCATGTAAATCAATCGTCAGAACTCTGTCCGCCCCAGCTTCTGTAATCAGGTTGGCAACCAGTTTTGCAGTAATAGGTTCCCTGCCTCTAGTCTTGCGATCCTGTCGGGCGTAGCCAAAATAAGGTACAACTGCAGTGATGCGTCGAGCTGATGCTCTGCGCAAAGCGTCAATGATCACTAATAGCTCCATAAGCTTTTCATTCACCGGGGGACATGTGGGCTGAATAACAAAGGCATCAGTCCCGCGCGCATTTTCCTCGATTTTGACCTGACATTCTCCATCAGCAAAATGTCCCACCTGCATATCTGCAATGTTACGGTCAATAGAGTCAGCAATAGCCGCGGAAAGATTACGATTGGCATTTCCACAAAACAGTTTCAGTTGAGTGTCATGCATATTCATCGATATCACTCCTCGCAGGGAGTTTTTGAGTCATCATCGATTTCTTCGATGGGAAACCTGCGCCGTACCCACCCTTCTCTGTTTTCATGTTGGGCGCGTTCTATAGCCAGGCTCTCCGGGGGAACGTCCTCACTGACGGTCGAGCCTGCAGCGACAAATCCTCTTTCCCCTATTCTCAACGGCGCTATGAGGTTGCTGTTACACCCGACAAATGCCCCATTTTTAATGGTAGTTTGATGTTTTTTGCGCCCATCATAATTTACAGTGATGGCGCCTGCCCCCATGTTGATGTCATCACCCAACGAAGCATCACCTACGTAACTGTGGTGAGGGATCTTGCTTCCCCTACCAACTTCAGAGTTCTTCAGCTCAGCAAAATTACCTATTTTGACCTCATCAGCAATAATATTTCCGGGTCTCAGATGCGCAAATGGACCAACCACCACCCCGTCACCCAGCTGAGAATCCTCTACCATTGAATACCACACCTGGGTTTCGCAGCCCGTATTTGAATTAGCCAGATGAGCCATAGGCCCAATACGGCATCCCTTACCTATTTTACAGTGACCTTCAAGTGTGGTGAAGGGCAGTATAACGGTATCCTGCTCTATGCAGGCGTGCGGACTGATCCAGGTGGTGGCAGGATCTGTAACTGTAACTCCTCGTGCCATAACTTCGTCAATTATGCGGGCCCGGAAAATTTCAGTAGCCTCTGCCAGACCACGGCGGGTGTTTACCCCGATTACTTCCTGAGCATCTGCAGCTTTGACCGTCTGCACATTGTACTCCTTTTTCAGCTGCAGCTCGAAAACATCAGGTAGATAATACTCTCCCTGCTCATTATCAGGTTCTAAAAGCGGCAGCATCTCCAGGAGAGGCTCAACCTTGAAACAGGCAATTGCTGTGTTGATTTCGTTTATTGCTGACTCTGCATGGGAAGCATCAGCTTCCTCAACGATAGATACCATCTCGCCCTGTTCATCGCGAACTACCCGCCCCAAATCTTCAGGGTCATCAACCTCAGCAGTCAGTAAGGTAGCAGCAGCACTACTTTCTCGATGACGTTTCATCAAACGATTCAGCAGACCCGGAGTAACAAGGGGAGTATCACCGTAGAGAACAAGTACATCCTGCAACTGTTCTAGCCATTCCGAGGCAACCATCACCGCATGTCCGGTGCCCCGCTGTTCCTCCTGGTGTACGTATCTTACCTGCTCCTTTAAAGTTTGTCGTACCTTATCCCCCTGATGACCTATAACCACCGCAGGTTTTGTAATGCCGGCTTCTTTAACTGCATCCACTACCAGTGAAACCATGGGAATTCCCATTATTGGATGAAGTACCTTCAGCAGTTCTGATTTCATTCTGGTCCCCTGCCCAGCTGCAAGTATCAGGCTTCCAAAATCTTTAGACATGGCTCTTCGATCACCTTCCCACAAAAAGATTCTACTGTACAACCTTCTGGTAAATACATACTGCGAGGAGCAGTACAAACCACCACTCCCCGCGAAAAGCATCATCGACTCACTGCTCTATATTGTCGTCTTCCTTCCTGTAGAGCCTCTTCATAAACACGAAGCATCTCGTCTTTGATGTAGTTTCGGGTTCTTGAATTAACTGGATGAGCAATATCCAGATAGTCGCCTCCAGGCAAACGACGACTGGGCATGGATACATATATTTCGTCACGCCGCTGGACAAGCTCAACTTCATGTACCACAAAGGAGTCATCAAAGGTCAGTGATGCTACAGCCTTGGTCCTATCGGTTGAATCAATCCTTCGCATACGCACCTCAGTAATAGTCAAAACTCTTCCTCCTTCTTTCAGCCAGATACTTTAACCCCCATCATAATGCAGCTTTCTCCCTGGACATGGGAAATCCTTCCTATTACTGGATGCTTTTTGCAGGTAATTTCTTCGATAGCCTATACCCTGCTGTCCATCCACCTTCGTGCTGCTTCAAGATCTTGCGGTTTGTCGATGTCATGCGCCATTTCGGCATAGGGACTCAGCACAGCTTGCCCCCTCACACGTAGTGTTCGGGCAAACAAATTTTCAATATCCTCAAGGCCAGCTTGCCTTAAAAGGTATTTTAGAATAAATTTCAGACCCAGAATCCAGGCCATTTTGAACAAGTTTTTACGAACAGCATGAAGGCGTTTCAACACTGGAATTACCTTGCGAATAGCATCCACGGAACCCAGAAAGCAACATCCCAGAGTTATTTGACCTTCTCGCAAATTTGCCCAGGTTCTCTCAACGTCATCACCGAAACTGTCTTTTACTACTGCTTTCTTCACCACACAGGCATAAAACTCTTTTTCAGCATCTGAGCACCGATCAATGAAATCGTCCAGAGCCTCACCAGTTATCAAAGGAGCATCTGCGGTACAGTAAAGCAGGTAGTCGGCATCACCAGCTCCTTTTAGACCCTGCTGAAGACTGTCAATAAAGGTTTTACCGGCTGAAACCAACTGGTAGCAGTAGTTTTCTTCCTGACAAAACTCATTATAACCTACGACTGTTATCTCATCTATATGTTTAGAAGTAGAGCATGCCTGCACAACATGTTCGAGCAGAGTTGTTTCATCCAGGCGAATCATGGCTTCAAACTTCTCATCTGAGACTTCAGACAATGGACCCTCATTCTCAGCTCCAGCCAATATTACTGCTCGCACATCACCCCGAAAAGTTTTCTGTGTCTCTTCCCTCATTAGATTTCTCCCTCCCGGACACGACACTCCAACCGGGTCCTGAGCGAAACGATGCTAAGAAAGACCTCGCCCCATTATAATTCTGGATGCACTGTTTGAGTTTATGATGATCTGAGTATGCTTGCTTTGAGTTTCTGTAAAGGGTAAAGAAGGTGGAGCCACTTCCACTCATCAAAACTGGCCTTCCACTGATATCATGAAGCATTTCTTTCCATTTTACCAAAGACGGATAACGTCTCAAAGCAGCATTCTCCAAGTCATTTTGCAAAAGGGGGAAAACATCCAACAAGGTTCCCTCAATACAGGCTTGCTTGATTTTTTCAAATGGAACTTCTCTTGCGGTATGATTTTGCTCAAGAGCATCCCAGATCTGATAAATCTCCCCTGTGCTACAGGCAACAGGTGGGCAAAGGAGTACTATCCAATAATCCTCCATGGGCGGGAGAGCTTCTAATTCCCCCCCCAGTCCTCGGGCAATCTGAGTACCACCCCCAAAGAAAAACGGAACATCAGCACCTAGAGCAACAGCTTTTTTCTGCCAATTTCTTATCTGATCAGGACTACACCCCTGTAATATGCAGGCCACCATCGCAGCTGTGCCGGCAGCATTACTACTTCCTCCTCCCAACCCAGCACCCACCGGTATGTTTTTTTTCAGAAAGACCTCCACACCATCCTGCATGCCAAATATTTTTGCAGCCCGGTAAATTATGTTCTCTTCAGAACGCTCGCGGTCAGGAACCAGTGGATGCTGGCAGGAAATCAGAATCCTGGAGGAGGGTTTAAATCCAAAATGAAGTACATCATGGAGATCTATTAACTGCATAACAGACCTGATGGTGTGCATCCCATCAGACCTTTTACCTTGTACATTTAAACCTAAATTTATCTTGGCAAAAGTTTTTAATGTCAATCGCTCTTCAGGTAAATCATCCATTTGGATCTTACCCCCCCCCGAGATAACCGCATCATTCACTCAGTTACTCAAAATATAAACTGTAACCAAGAAATTAACAATGCACCTCGGGGGGAAAACTCTATACCCAAGCTACAGACGATGCTTCTTCAGTAATCTGTTCTGAAGCCAGCTTAGTCATGTCTTTTCCATTGTTGCGAGACCACTGTTTCAATGCTTGCACAACTGGATCATACTTTTCATAAAAAACTACAACGGCTTCATCCTGGGACGTCATGCTAAGAGCCGTCTTAATAGCTTCCTGTTCATCCAGAATCACCTGGACATTTTCTGCTGGATTAGAAGCCTGCACAACTCCATCCAACAGTAAACTGGCCGCTTCTCCTTCTTTACGACCCTTCTTATCTTTATCTTCCTTTATTATCATACGATCCAGAAAGTCAGCTGCCAGACGTCCTGCAACCTTTAAATCACGGTCTCTGCGATTTGCCGGCATCCCAACAACTCCAACAACCTGGGAAAAATTTAATTCATCCACCGCTTCCAAAGTTGCTGAGAACCCTGCGTGGTTGTGCGCATAATCGACTACAACCGCCCGGCCACCTACGGAAAAAACCTCAAAACGACCTGGGTTGTGCTGTTCAGGAGCAAAACTATGAACAGCTTTGCTTATTGTGGTCGTTGAGATACCCAGGGCAAGTGCAGACGCTACTGCAGCAGCCAGGTTCTCAACATTATGTTTCAAACGTCCTCCCATAGTTATAGGTACATCGGCCAATTTAACCAGCGGTGTGACTTTTCTACCTCGCGCCCATTTCAATTGACCTTCACTCACATAAACCCCAACATGTCCAGCATTAAGATGTTTTAACAATGATAGATTGGGATCTTCCACGCTGAAAAGTACTTTTTCCCCGATACATTCAGACTGCATATCCATCACTTTTGGGTCATCAGCATTCAGAACTGCTTTTCCCCAGCGAGGCACTGTCTCTACGATCAAAGATTTTACGCGAACCAGATCATCGATGGTTTCAATTCCGTCTTGTCCCAGATGATCCCCGCTGATGTTGGTAACTAAGCCAACGTCACAATAATCGAAGCTCAATCCCCCGTGTATGATCCCACCACGAGCAACCTCCAGTACAGCTGCATCCACACAGGGATCGCGCAATACAAGTCGTGAGCTCCAGGGACCAGTGGTATCTCCCTTCACAACAAGCTCTTCATTAATAAATATTCCGTCAGTGGTGGTCAAGCCGACTTTGTAATCAGCTTCTCTGAGTATGTGAGCAATCAGCCGGGCTGTCGTCGTCTTCCCATTACTTCCCGTGATAGCCATAATGGGGATCCGCCCTCCAGCTTCACTGGAGGGAAATAATTGGTCCACTATGGCTTGTGCAACATCCCTGCTTTTGCCTTCTGATGGTGACTGGTGCATTCGCAATCCGGGAGCGGCATTGATTTCAACGACAGTAACCTCAGAGTCTTCATCTCTGAGCGTTTTTGACAGGTCAGCAGCTACCAGATCAATGCCAGCTACGTCCATACCCATAACCCTTGCAGCTCTTTCACACATACGCTTTATTGAAGGATGGACGGTGTCAGTGATGTCGGCCGCTGTCCCTCCAGTGCTGAGGTTCGCACTCTCTCGGAGATAAACGTCTTCCCCTTCTTCCGGAACACTATCTGGATTGAATCCTTGCCTGTTCAAGGTCATATTAGTTGCCAGGTCAATAGCAATTTTGGTCAGGGGTGCTTCATGATCGTCCCCTCGCAAAGGATCACTGTTTGTTTGTTCAATCAAATCTCGAATAGTACTTGTTCCGTCACCAGTAACCATCGGTGGTCGCCTCTCACTTGCCGCGACAACCTCATTTCCAACCACCAGCACTCGAAACTGTCGGCCCGGGACATACTTTTCTATCAAAACCTGGTCGTCTATTTCTTTTGCCAGTTGAAACGCCTGTCTACACATTTCTTCGTCGGTAAGCTTTAAGCTAACCCCCTCCCCCTGGCTCCCAAATCTTGGTTTTAACACCACAGGTTTATCAATCTCATTTATGATCTGCATAGCTTGCTCCCATTCTTCTGCAGCCCCACCTTCTGGCACACTAATTCCGCTTTCTGCGAGCAGCTTTTTACACAATACTTTATCGCACACCGTATCAACTCCGATGCACGAGGTGTTGCCAGTTACTGTAGCCTGGATTCTCTTCTGTTGGCTGCCATAACCCAACTGCAAAAGACTCTGATCATTCAAGCGCATGGTGGGGATCCCACGACGTTCGGCAGCTTCAACAATGGCACGGGTGCTGGGACCCAGACCGTATTTTCGCTTGGCTTTCAACACTTTTTCCCTCGCAACATCTGCTATTTCAGAGACCTCTTCACCCCGAATAAGAGCCCGTAATATTTTCAACGCCTGTTTAGATGCAACCTGCACTAACTCTTCATTTTCATATTCAACTACAATAAGGTACTCTGATGAACGAAGTCTTCTTGTTTTTCCGTAAATCACATCACAATCTGCATGGCTTTGCAGCTGCAAAATCAAGTGCTCCATTACATGCCCCAACAAAGTTCCCTCGTAAAGTCGTTCTACAAAACCGCCTGGGTATCCTCGGGAACAGTGATGTTCCTTTATTCCCGGAAACGCCCTGAGTAAACGAGGGCAAAAACCGTCTACTTCTGAAGTAAGTCTGCCATTTTGCCCCTGCAGATCTACTTCAATTTCAACCACCGGATGATGGCTGTGAATGTTCCGTCTAGGAAAAGCACGCATGTTTTTTATCTTCACATTTGCGTCCCCCCTCTTGAAATGAATCACCTCGTAGTTTGTGTTGTCTTTCGAGTTTATATACGAGGTTACAATCCAAGAGAGTAATTTTACTAAAAACGGATATTTAATGAGTTCAGCACATGATCTATCCGACACGCTACGCTCGATTGATTGGACCCCGCAGCCAGCAAACCTACTGCATAATTTTCACGATCTATCAACAGGGAACCGCTGTCACCGGGAGATGCCATCCGGCTGGTCACAATTTGCTCATCAAAAACGGCAGTTCCTATTGGCCCCATATCAATTTTGATTGTCGTATCGACTACATTTATTTCGCCTTCAGATATACCGCTTGAACGCCCACTCTTGATAACTCTCATGCCCACACCGGGTTTGCGAACTCCTTGTATTTTACCCAACCCCAAGATTTCATCGGTTGCATAGGATGTTTCAACAGGAGATGCTACTGCAGCATCTACCAGATTGACCTGCTCACTCAAACGGTGAAATTTAACCCGATATCCCGGAACAAACAGCTGTAAAAGTAAATTGAGGCTCTGCTCAAACTGTCTTGATGTTGGACACTGAGCTTCTGCCGCCTCAAGATAAATTGGAACAAAACCCTTCAAATGGGCAATTACATCATTACTGCTGTCTCCTCCATCGTAAGGTCCCGGCTGCAGCACAGGATCATTTATACTTGCCCGACCGTCATTCCCCGAAGTAGTATTTGCTATCACATGGTTATTGGACAGAATTAACGGTTCCCCACTTTCCTTATCCCTCACCCACACTGCAAGTGTTCCCGAGGTAACTTCACGGTGTCCTACGCTCACTCCCCCAGGTGCAGGTCGCTGGCGATCATGCCGAAAAGGCATCTTCTCTCCATCTTCGGTCAGTGCCAGCGTCTTTACCTGACCAATTTCAACAACATCTGTCGATATGCCATGACCTAGATGCTTGGGTACGGTGTCCCGATCACTCAGCTTTTCTTGTGGTAATTTCTCCCGTACCAATACGACCACTGCATCCTCATCCATTTTTTCATTGCCGCGAATTTTTGGGCCCACTCCAACTCCGACGACATTTTTCCGTCTCATCAAATCCTTGTAAAACTCTTCTTTTGCCTGCGACAGGGCCTGCACAAAGATCGCCTCCTCCAGTTGCTTTTGGCGAATAGACAGTCCCTACAGTTTATGATCAAACACATTATGTTGACTCAACTCTGGGGAGGAAAAGGTCAGATAGTGCAGTGGGGCCAGATGAAGGTGGAGTGTAGATTAGATTGAATAGAATTGTCACCAAACAGCACCCGATTTTTTTGATGACAACAAAAAAAGGGGGTGAGAAGACTCACCCCCGTGGTGACACGTTCAAATAGACGTCCGCCACAAATCAGGAGCTCGCAGTAAACTCCAACTTCTGCGAACCATTTTCGTCAAAAATCATGACCTCAACGTCGTCGGTTAAAACATCAGCATAGGTGTACGACACGCTCCGGTTATGCTGCTTTTCCCCGAGACGAACTAAAAATACATCTGAATAGGTCTTTTCCAGTGTACCTTCCCGTTCAACAATGCGACGGCGCCCACGATTTGCCTTGATTTTTACCGATTCGCCTAAATACTCCTCGAGGTCCGTTCGAATCTCATCCAAGGTGATTGGCTGGCGGTCTCGGCTCATTTACACACCCCTTATTCAAGTCTAATTTCCTGTCTAAGCAGATTATAACACAGAAGCAATCAGCGATCAACAAAAATCTAAAGATACCAGAAAGCGTATATGTCAGTCAAGTTCTAAAACGTTTTTAGGCCATAATTTCAGAAAATTCCTGCAGATAATAACAAATTATAAATATATCTACAGTATGATCCAGGGTGAATTTCACCAAACATCTATCACCCTAGGTTTATTGAATTGGAGCAGGCAGTACATTGTCAAAATGATTATGAACTACAGTGAAAGGGATAGGCTGAAAATAAGTTGACATGTTAAAAGTTCTACCCTCCCCTGCAGGAACAAATCACTGCAGGGGAGGAGTTACTTACAATCACTTATCCAGAGCGACTCCCAATAAATCCACAAAGAGAGGGTGCGGTTTATTGGGCCGCGATTTGAATTCAGGATGAAATTGCACTCCAACAAACCATGGGTGATCCGATAATTCCACTACTTCAACCAGGTTTGCATCTTCCCAGCGTCCAGCTGCTGTCAACCCTGCGTCCTGCAGAGCCTCTACATAATCGGGGTTAACTTCAAATCGATGACGGTGGCGCTCATGTATCTCCTCGGTACCGTAAGCTTTTGCAGCAGTGCTACCAGGCACAAGTTCACAGGGATAGGAACCTAAACGCATGGTTCCCCCGAGTTCCTCTACCTGCGCCTGCTCTGGCAAAAGATCTATTACCGGATGAGGTGTATCAGGGGCAAACTCGGTACTATGCGCCCCCTTCAGGCCGGCTACATTACGAGCTATCTCCACTACTGCACACTGCAAGCCCAGGCAAAGCCCCAAAAATGGTACGTCATTTTGACGTGCGTAAGTAATTGCATTGAGCATTCCCTCTATTCCGCGTTCATCAAAACCTCCAGGGACTATTACAGCGTCAACATCGCTGAGCTCCTCCGCAGCCAGGTCACTTGGTGAAATATCTTCACAGGTCGGCTCAAGGTCTTCAGAAGCAACCCATTTGATATCTACTCTGACGCGATGCGATATACCAGCGTGGACCAGAGCTTCCACTACCGACATATAGGCATCAGGTAGTTCCACATATTTACCTACGATAGCCACCTTCAATTCATCCTCAGGGTTTTTGTATCTCTGCACTACTTCACGCCACTGCACCAGATCGCGGGGCTGCGGCTGCAAATCGAAATGTTCTATGACCAGCTCATGTAAACCCTGTTTCTGCAAAAGAAGAGGAACCTCATAAATGGTTGCAACGTTGCAATTCTCTACAACCGCTTTCTGAGATACATCACAGAATAGAGCAATCTTTTCTACTACCTCTGGTGCTAATGGCTCATCGCTTCTACAGACGATGGCATCCGGAGCAATTCCGATCCCCCGCAGAGACGCTACAGAGTGTTGGGTAGGTTTAGTTTTCTGTTCTCCAGCTGCCTTGAGATAGGGAATCAGAGTGACATGAATGTACATCACCTGCTTGGGGCCCAGATCTCCTTTCATCTGACGAATGGCCTCAAGGAAGGGCAGGCTCTCAATATCTCCAACAGTACCCCCTATCTCTGCTATGACAACATCTGCATCAGCCTCTTTTGCCACCTTTTTTATCCTATCTTTAATTTCATTAGTTATATGTGGAATAACCTGAACTGTGCCTCCAAGGAAGGCGCCACGACGCTCACGTTCTATAACACTGGAGTAAACAACTCCCGTTGTTACATTGTTTTCTTGCCCCAAATTCTCATTGATAAATCTTTCGTAGTGGCCGAGATCCAGGTCAGTTTCGGCACCGTCTTCTGTAACAAAAACCTCACCATGCTGCAAAGGGCTCATGGTGCCGGGATCTACATTTATGTAAGGGTCCAGCTTCATTATAGCCACGTTCAGACCGCGGCTTTTGAGTAGCCTTCCTAAAGAAGCTGCGGTAATTCCCTTACCCAGCCCTGAAACTACACCACCTGTAACAAAAATATATTTCGCCATAATCCGTCAGTGCCTCCTGTCAGAAAAATGGATGTTATGGAAGGGGCTAACTGATGAAAGACCGTTAACCGGTCACGACAAAGAAGTAAAATAAAAAGGTTCAGTCACCGGGAGGCAACTGAACCAATGCCCACGCCTATTTTATTTGTAGATAGTATCTCAGTCAATAGATAAGTCGCCTTTTGAATAGAGGAAGCAAACCCTGTCTCCCTCTGAAACCGGATTAATCAATTAAATAATGCTCAAACCAGGCTCGGTATCGTTCGTACCTATCCACTGCATGAGACGGAGTGGATATGCCGTGATACTCATCGGGATAATGGACCATAACGGTCTCTTTGTTCAATCGCTTGAGGGCAATATAGAACTCCTCAGATTGAGCAACTGGACACCGCAGATCGCCTGCGCCGTGGACGAGCATAACTGGTGTTTTTACCTGGTCTACATAAGCTAGAGGAGAACGCTCCAAAAGTTGTTCTGGATTGTCCCAGGGGGTTCCGCCGCAATGATGTTCGCCAAAATGATACCCTATATCGCTGGTACCAAAAAAACTATGTCTATTCGTCACAGGGGCTCCAATAATTCCAGAAACAAATCGATCAGTCTGAGTCACTGTCCAGGAAGTCATGAATCCTCCATAGCTCCACCCCGTGACTCCCAATCGTTCGGGATCTGCAATACCCATTTCAATAATTTCGTCAACACCCTGCATAATGTCCTGGAAGTCGCCACCGCCCCAGTCTTCGACTACCTGATAGGCAAACTCCTGACCATAAGTCTGACTGCCGCGGGGATTTGTATACATGACAGCCATGCCTGCCGATGCGAGAATCTGACACTGGAACATGAAACTCATTCCGTAAGCACCGTGTGGTCCGCCATGGATAAACAGGACAGTAGGATATCGACGTCCCTTTTCATAATCATGTGGTTTCAGCAGAAAACCTTCAACTTCGGTTCCATCAAATGACTCAAAGGTAAATGGCTCTGTCTTTTGCAGCCGGACCTCGGAAAGCAGATCTTTATTTACCTCCGTCAATTGACATCGTTTCCCTTCTGGTTTGTACAGCCATAAATCCTCGGGTATATCTGTACGACCCGCCTGATAAACAATTTCCCCAGACGCTCCTAAACTGAATGCGGTTATTACACCACCCGGTTCTTCAAGGACTGTTTCCACCTGGGCTTGTGACGCCTGCACACTGAAGAGATTAGATGCGCCGGAATCGGCCGCTATAAAATACAGGGTCTTTCCATCTGCGCTCCACTGCACCGGCTGCTTTGAGCCTGAATAGCGGACATCTGAAGATACGCTCCTTCCGACCGGTCGATCCAGCTCGCGGGTAAGGTTAACAGCCTCCTGTTGCTCAACCATCTGTGGTTGAGCGGGATCAACTTCAACCACCCACAATCCTGGGGTTGTGGAACCACCAAACTCACCATCGGTACCAATAAAGGAAATCAGATCCCCCTCAGGACCCCATTTCGGCCCCGAGACTCGACCGGAACCGTTCATCAGTTGGGTCATTCTCCCGGTAACCACATCTACCGCCCACAAATCTTCTTTGTCCAACTGATCTGCATCATCTCTGCGTACGGCAGTAAATGCAATATAACGTCCGTCAGGACTCCAGCTCAGAGGTCCCGTATGATCATAATCTCCCTCGGTAAGCTGGCGAGGTTCTGGACCCTCATCGTCAGGTTCAACAGCAGCAACAACAAATACATGGAGCCGTTTGTCACCAAATGACCCCACGCCATCGAAACGGAACCTCAGCCGATTTATGACCTTAACATCACTGACATCATCGTCATTGGATTCAGCCTGCTGTTCAGCTCTTTTTCGATCTCCTTCTGGAGCTGCCGAATAGGGATTCCAATCTTCATCTTTGTCGAAAACTCGAGCGCAAAATGCGAGGGCCGTGCCATCGGGAGACCATGCAATAGAAGATGGCGTCTGGGGAGTCTCTATCTGCCAGGCTTCCCCACCTTTAATATCTATAAGCCAGATCTGATTTTTATCTGTCCGGTCTGATAAAAACGCAATCCTTTCGCCATCGGGAGACCACCGGGGAGAGGTATCTCGCTGTTTACCCACAGTCAACCTACGGGACTCCTGCTTCTCGAGGTCCATCAACCACAAGTTGACATATTTCTTGTCGTCATCACCATCAATCCATTCCTGTGCATAAACGAGGTGCTTCCCGTCTGGAGAAATAACGGGATCCCCCACTCTTTGAAACTCCTTGAAATCATCTGGTTTTAAGCAACGCAGTTCAGACATATTATCCTTACCAGTACTGGTAAGGTTCTCACTCCTTTCTGGATTTCAATTCACCTGTCAGATATCTCGTATTCATAATATATTTCGGGAGTTTCCACTCATCTTCCTGCAGGAAAACACCTGGAAAGCTGTTCAATAAAGCGACCAATTTGGTCAGAATGAACGAACAAAAGATCGGAAAGTAGGAGAACGGGGTATTCACAAGGGATGATTGGGTTTCTGATCTCAGTCCAGGCCAGCAGCGCTCCGCTGCTCAGGCTTCTTACCAGCTGATATGCCGACGTCTGGAAGCTCCATCTCTGCTTTTCAGCTCGCCTCTTTTGGGGTCTTTGGGCATGGTTGCCATACAACATCTGACCAGTTTCGAGGCCGTCATTCCCGACGCTTGCTGTGTGGCTGGTATGACGCCGGCGGTTGCTGTTCCTGTGAGCATGACACTTGTGAGCGAGGGGATCGAGGGCCTACTCGACCGGATTTACAATGAGTATGCGAAGCACTGCCACCATAATCGTACTGTTGCTTGCTCCCTCAGACTTGGAATACCTCATTGTTCGCGACAAATCGCTAACTGTCACCAGGATGGTGCTGGCCGCCGCTGCAGTTGCTCTCAAGGTGTGGGCATCCAGACGAAATATGTCCCGGCCAGGCTGATTCCGAGTCTGCCTCAGTTTGAGAGGAAAAGATCTGACATACGGGGATCATCAATCGCTCGCAGCTCTGTCTGAACAATCAATCTTATCAGTTCGGCTTCGAGTACGGGAAGGTCACTGCGGTCTATGCTGCCTCATTCTAAAGAGTAGGGCAAAGTACTGATACGAATCCTGATATCATCGAGCCTGCGAGGGGCTCATTGCCTCCGGTATTGGTTACAGCCGCCCAGCATTACACTTTTTACCAGCTACACCTAAAAACACAACGGACATCCGGAATACTTGATACGATTCTCTTTTACTCGTTAGAGGCAGGTACTGCTCGGAGCCATCTGACACGATTCTCTCCAGCCAATCTCAAGTTGCGGTTTTTCGCCTGCTCGGACA
>CAZRFK010000013.1:0-31947 GCA_964599275.1 uncultured Clostridia bacterium | reverse complement strand
TCCATGGTCTGACCCTGATTGGCTCCTATCTGCAGGCCTCTATTGCTGAAGGTACCGTTCAGCAGCTCTTCGGTATTAAATTCGGTAGTCTCTGCAATCCGGGTGATTTCGACCGACAGCTGGTCCATCTCTTCCTGCAGTGCTCCCCTGTCTTCGGTGGTCAGGGTGTCATTGGCCGCCTGGTTACCCAGCTCTCTCATACGCTGCAAAATTGCATGCGTCTCATTCAGCGCACCCTCGGCAGTCTGTATCAGGGATATTCCGTCCTGCGCATTGCTGACCGCCTCATTCAAACCGCTGATTTGCCCTCTCATCTTCTCCGAGATGGACAGACCTGCTGCGTCATCAGCCGCCCTGTTTATGCGAAACCCCGAAGATAGACGCTCCAGTGAACGCGACTGTGCCCGGTTGGTAGTGTTCAGGTTACGGTAGGCATTCAGTGATTCAATATTAGTGTTAATCCTCATTACTCATCCTCCTTATTATTTCCGCCGTATAGACGGAGGTGATAGTTAATTAACTGTGCCATAATTGTAAAAACTAATCTTTTAGCCTCGTACCTCCCCTTTGTGATATCTTGACTTCCCCAACTCCGCCTTCATAAATACTATCGGAGGGTTCGAAAAAATGTTTAAACCAAGTGGCAAAATTGTTTTCAGGGTTAGGGGATACGAACACATATCCCGTCAGATCCATCATCAAGGGATATTTTGAGTTGAGAGGAAGCAGAAATGAAACCTGTTAACAGCCAAGCGTAATCGGGTGGGAGGGGGCAGTTAACGCCCGTCCCCCACCCCACCGGACATGCGGCCCGCATCCGGACGAAAGTATCTGTCCTTATCCGGAGGGATCTGCCGGAGGTCGATTACGTTCACAGTTCCGACCGGAAGGTAGGGATGACCTGGTAGAAATCAGCAGAGGTCATGGTAGGCGGCATGATAAAGAAGTCCGTCCGCAGGACCGAACATGTTCTATAATAGGTGTTCACTGTGAGTTCGAAGATGTACATAGATAGAAAAAACTCCTCAAGGAGCCGACCGTCAGGAGGAGACGGCTTAATCTTGCGGAGACTCACACTCAGCCCGCCGTTATGCTCTTTACGTATTTCGCTTTAGCATCCGCCCACGCTGGGTGCATTGTACTGGGGGCACCACCACTTAACCGGCACCCCAAATATGGAGTGCCGGCTGAGGGAGGGGTCAATGCAGTCAAATTGTTTTATCTGAGATAATCCAACAGGGTATTGGGTAAAATGCGGGCTGCAGTTGCCAATGCCACCTCGAAGGAACGTTCAGTGGCTGATAGATTCATGATAGCTTCTGCCATATCCACATCAGAAGCATCAGAAATGACCTTATTCATAAATATCTTCATGTCTTCAAGGCGCTGCTGACTCAGCTGCAGGCGATTCATCCTGCCACCCACCTCCGAGCGGGCAGAAAGGAGCTGGTCCATAGCGTCATCCAGTTCTCCCATCTGCACCTGCAGTTCTGCAGAATCTCCGGTATCCAGAGCCTTTGTTATTTCAACAGCAGCGTCAAGCAGATCTTCAAAGACCTCATCCCCCGCCAGGTTGACCTGCAGATCGACATCAGGTCCAATCTGGCGTATCATTTCACCGTTATCGCCACCGTAATCCTCCAGGTCACCACCATTTAAGGAAAAGGGTTCTGTATCAGTCTTGAAACCGGAAAAAATGTAACGTCCACCGTGACGGGTATTGGCCAGAGATCTCAGGTGATCGGTTATCTGCTCGGCCTCCTTACCCAGCGCCTCCAAAGAGGACTCCGGCATACTCCCGCCTGCTCCTCTAACAGCCAGTTCCTTTAGACGATGCACCGAATTAGTTGCCTCCGATAACACCGATTCAGTGGCGCTGAGCCATTCATCAGCCATGGAACTATTAGATTCAAACTGCTCCACTTCCGATAAGGTACTGTTCCCCTGCATGACCGTGGCTGTAGCTCCGGGATCATCAGAAGGCCGCCTGACCCTGGTTCCCGAGCTTGCCTGCTGGTGCAGCTCGGAAAGTCTCTGCCGATTCTGCATGATATCTCTCAAAACTGTGCGAACCATACCACTTTCTGAAACCCTCATCTTATCTCACCAACCCATTTACAATTGTAGAAAGCATCTCATCCCACACCTGCACCATACGGGCAGATGCGCTGAAGGCCTGCTGTGCCTGAATCAAATATGTTAGTTCCTCATCAATGGAAACACCAGTCAGTGCATCTCGCTGATTGTGCAGCTGGGCGAGCATGGCATCGTTATTGTCGTGAAGATTTGATGCCTGCTCTGACCTTATCCCCACGTCAGCCACCACGGAACGCAGATACTCACCCGGTGTGGCGTCAGAATCAACGAAATCACCATCCTCATTCTGGACCGGAAGGGGTTCTCCACTAAGGTCGGCTATTTCAGCCGCTACCCTACCGTCACCAGGTACAGTATCAGCGCTTTCGGCTGCCCGGATGCGCGAAGGATCATTTATGATCCCCTCATTAACTGAAAGCATGCCCGGATCAGCACCTGGATCAAAGAAATGAGGCACTCCCTCTGTATCATCTCCACCCTGCTCGTACAGATCGTAACCTCCAATATGAACATCATTAACTGATTGTCGAACACCATCCGCCAGTTCAGCCAGTTCGTTTCTGAGATCGGGCAAATCCTCGTTTCTCAGCTGCATCAAAGCCCCCAACTCGCCAGCAGCCGACGGCTCCCAGTCGATCTCGCCCCCACCTTCACGCGTCCATCTGAGAAGGAGATTGTTTTCTTCATCCACTCCCCCCAGTTCCATCTGGCGGTGAGAAAACGATTCTGCAACCGGGATTCGGTCCACCGTCACCAGCATCCCACCATCATCCTGCTCTTCTGACACAACATCAATGAGCGAGCTGAGCCTCTCGGTCAGCACGTCACGACGGTCTAAAAGATCCGGTGGAGAATTCCCCGCTGATTCAGCAGCCACAATCTCCTCATTAAGTTCAGAAATCTCGCCCAGTATATCATTCACCCGGCTTACCCGGCTTTCCACGGTCTGATCCAGGTTGCTCAACATGTTGCCCAGCTGCCTCTGCAGCAGGGAGAATGAATCCCCCAGCTCCCGGCCGCGTTCGATCACCGAGGTGCGCATGGCCAGGTTGTCCGGCTCGGAAACCAGGTTTTGCCAGGCATTGTAAAAGCGGTCCATAACCGAGCTGAGACCGCCCTCTCCAGGCTCGGCCAGGATATCTTCTACCTGCTGAAGCAGTCTGCTCCTGGTGTCCCACATCTCGGTTTCGCCGGTGCGCCTGTGGATCTCCCGGTCCAGATAGCGGTCCGTCCGGCGCTGAATACTTTCCACCTCAACTCCCGTTCCCATGGCCGGCTGATCACCTGCGGCTGGAAGCGGTCGGGTGGGTGATAAAACCACGTCCCTCTGTCTGTATCCTTCTGTGTTGGCATTTGCGATGTTGTGCCCAATCACGTCCATGTCAGTTCGATGAGCGGACATGGCGCGCCGGGCTGTTTCCAGACCAAAAAAACTGCTGCGCACCGTCTTCCCTCCCTTATTTGCCAATTCGGAGTAAAACGTAACGTTTACATTTTTTTATCCATCATAAGTGAATTGGAAATCCCGTCTTCATCTTCCCCTGCATAAGTATCGGGACCTGCGGCCAGCGACTTGAGACCGTCGAGTGAAAATCCAATGAACTTCAAGGCCTGCTGCACCAGCTCATGGTTTTCCTGATTGAGCTCGCGAACCTGTTCAGTCAGTTCTACCAGATTCTCGCGCAGCCGGCTGAGTCTCTGTCCGGGACCCTCGGGTAATCCTGGCATCTCCAGAAGTTCTGAAAGCAGAAGATTATCTCTTACCTGCAGTTTTTCGGCCAGCTGTGACTGTATTCCCTTACGCCGCTCCTCACTGGCAGTGATTCCCGACACCAGCTCTTCCTGACTGCGCAGAAGTAGGCTCAACTCCGAGAGATCATTTTTCTGCAACGCCTCAGTCTGAGCAGACAATAAAACAGATAAATCCCTGTAAGCTGAGCAGTGGTCGCTGAGCACATCAGTCAACTGCTCCAGCAGACCTTCAATATCTGCAGCATCAGTTTCCATTGGAGTTTCCTGCATCAAATCCCCCCAGAGCCTCAGGCTCACTTGTTTTCGGCTGAAAATGCCTCATTCACGACAGCCCGCGAGATGATCTTTTCCGCCACATCTTCTGCCGGTACTTCGTAGTCACCTGACTGTATCTGCTCTTTTAATTCCTGGACTTTCTCCTGCCGAGTCTGCGGAACCTCATTCAAAGCATTCTGCAGCTTGACCAGTCCCTGCGCCTGTTCTGACAGATAGATGGAATCAGTGTCCGAATTCCCATAAGCCGCAGATGCATCCTGTTGTTTCTTCCCCACGCTTTGCGTAACCTCAGCAAACTTGTGGGTCTGGAGTGTTGCCATAACTTGCTGACTTGAGATCTTCATGTGAGACACCCTCCTCACTTTAGCCCCATAATTTCTGCTGGATGTGATATATTTTTCCCTACCTATAATCTTTATCGAAAGATAAGTGAAAACCTTTAATGCTATTTTGACATAAATTTGTCAGATCATACCTTATAAGGTGTTGGTATCACCATATTGTAAACACCTTCTTTTGGTCTGTATGCACCAGCCAGGGCGATACTGCAGCGCTTCAACCGTTCATAATACCCAGTGAGGCTCAAATCCCGGCTTCTCAAAGTGGATATCAACATAATCGAGTGCATACATCTGCGATTTCACTGCTGGCACTACCACCCGCACGGGTACACCCAGCTCTTGCTGCAGCATCATTCTTGCCTCATCCACGGGATTGGGGTTTTCCATTACACTGAAGGTTAAATGACAGAGGATGATCACTCCCAGATTTGCAGGAAGCGCATCCCTGAGGCTGAAAAGCCCCTGTCCCGCTTCCCCCCTTTTCTTTGTGAACAGCGGAGAAAACATTTCCAATCCCAGTTGAGCAGCCAAAAGCCGCGACATAAGCTGGGTCGGGCAGATATGCATCATACCCACCCGCTGGGTAGTGGGCACAGGTACCACTGCAGCAGCATCTTTGGTGAGATTTAAAGGTGCGAGAGATTCGGCCAGTAGATGAGCCAGCGGACGGGCCAGATAAAGCCATCCATTTTTAAACTTCTGTAATAGTCGTCGCAAAACACCTGAGTAAATACCAAGATAGTGAAGGGTCCATAACCCATCCGGTCGACAGACATGCTGAAAACTGCCCGGATGAGAATCAAGTCTTAAACCGCAGGCTGGACAGAGTGGAGGACTCCGCCGAAGCAGCACTGCACACCCCGAACATACTCCTTCAGGACGCCTGTGGGATCCCGCTGTATCTTTTTTGATCAGATTTGAACGACCGCATACCAGACACTGAGAAAAGTGGGGATACCAGAGCCTGAGCAAGGCATGCCCCACATCCGCAGCCGAATCAAATAAACGGTCCATTGAACTACTTTCGTTTTCCTGCAGCATAGTTTTCTCTTTCAGGAAGGTCGGATGCAAACAGATTTACTCAACCTGCTGTACTCTTTTAGTCTGCTTCCCCCGAAACATCTGTGAACACAGAGCCAATAATTTGTTCCAGTCCGATGCCCGACGGGGGACAAAACATAATACCAGAGGATGATTGGCCAATTCGTAGCCGCAGGCAACGGCAGATTCAAGCCTCTGGCCATCTTCACCATCCATATGCACCACCTGTATCAGCGGCAGATAATCGCCGAGCCGCACCGCTACTTCCCGCGTATCGTCAGATGACGGACACACAAGAAGAAGCACCTGAAGAGCAGTCCCCGCTGAAGCCAGGATTGAACAAAGCCTCCGTATTCCATATTCTATATATTCTGCCTGATTTTTGCAAACGATTACAACAGAAACCGGTTGGTCTCGATAATGTTCGCCGCGATGTTCCATATCAGCACTGGAGCGTTGAAACCACAAGATTCCCAGAAAAAATGCTAAAACTGCAGTGATAATCAACCACATCCATGGACTGAAGAAGGCTAGATCTGAAAACAAGATGGACACCCCCATACCCACTTCAGTCTATGAACTGAATCAGTCGGGAGTGTCCACACTCTAAATTATACAAACTGTTGAGTCTTACTTATTCTGATCCCTTCCCTGCAGGTCCGGCAGCTGCCACTCTGGCTCAACAGACAGACCACCCAACCCTGCTCCTTCCCGCAGCTGGACAGCCCGATCTGTATTTTCCCAGGAAAACTGAACATTTGAACGTCCAAAATGGCCGTAAGCAGCTGTGGGCTCGTATATGGGCCGTCGCAGTTTCAGCTGACGTATTATAGCGCCCGGTTTGAAATCGAAATATTCAAGTATCAGCTCTTCGATGGTTTTGTCGGGTATCCGACCCGTGCCAAATGTGTCTACCCGGATTGAAACAGGTTCACTGACCCCGATCGCGTAGGCCAACTCCAGTTCGCATTCATCGGCCAGACCGGCGGCTATGACATTTTTAGCTGCCCAGCGGGCCGCATAGGAAGCAGATCGGTCTACCTTGGTTGGATCTTTTCCTGAAAAACATCCGCCTCCGTGGTGGGCCCGCCCTCCGTATGTATCGACTATAATTTTACGACCGGTAACTCCGGCATCAGCCTGGGGACCACCCAAAACAAAACGTCCGGTGGGATTTATAAAATATTCAGTCTCATCGTCAAGAAGGGCACCTGGAATTACCGGTTCAATGATATTCTCCCGGACATCGCTTCTGATAGTCTCCAGATCCACATCTGAACGGTGCTGCGCAGAAACTACCACTGTCTCCACCCGCTCGGGTTTTCCATCTTCATCGTAACCCACGGTGCACTGCGCTTTTCCGTCGGGGCGGAGGTAGGGCATAATGTCACTTTTCCGACAGTGAGAAAGACGTCGCACCAGGCGGTGAGCCAGATCAATTGGAAGGGGCATCAGTTCAGAAGTTTCACGACAGGCATAACCGTACATGATTCCCTGATCACCTGCTCCAAGGTGCCCGGGATCTATTCCCTCCTGTTGTCCCCGGTTCACCCCCTGCGCAATATCCGGGGATTGCTCATCTATGGCGCTCAAAACTGCACAGGTCTCGGCATCAAACCCGTATTTGGCCCGGGTGTAACCTATTTGACGCACGGTGGAACGAATAATTTCGGAAAAATTAACTGTCACATCAGTAGAAATTTCTCCGGTAACCAGAACTAATCCGGTGGTCACCAGGGTCTCACAGGCCACACGAGCATTAGCATCCTCGGTGAGTATGGAATCTAAGATGGCATCCGATATTTGATCAGCAACCTTATCGGGGTGTCCGGCAGTAACCGACTCGGATGTGAAACTTCGTCCAGCCAGCTGAAAACTCATTTCAAGCCTCCTTTATTCCCAAATAAAAACTCCTTCTTTGAGAGGAAGGAGTAGGGAGAGCTCATCCTCCAGAACTGGAAATCTCCACCTCTGCTGGGATTGGCACCGCTGCCCGTTCCGGACCGGTTGCCGAGGGGTCATGGGGCCAGTTCCCTCACCCTGCTCTTGATAAGAACAAATATTAACATCTCTTTTCATCAGTATATCTTTTTGTAATCATCCCATCAAGAAGAAACATCAAACGAGGATCCCGAAACCTGCAAAAATCTTTGGGTTCCGGGATCCGCCTGCCTCATTCACAGTCACTTTCTGAGCATTGTGGGCTATCATCTTGATTTTGCAGGTTTTTTTCACCTTCGGTATGGCCCAAAAGAACCAGAGCCTCATCCACTGTCAGTTCACCATCACGAACTTTTGATAAAACTTTACTTCTAGTCTGTCTGCTAACCTGGGGAGGCTTTGGCGGCTCAGGTTCAGCCGTCTTGACGTATCTGTTCACCATCCTGGGAACCCGCTCGGAAATCTCGCGTGAAAACTCCTCAGCCTTGTGACCTACAGTCCGGGCCCAGTTATCCACCTCGGCAGCAAAATCCTCTGCCCTTTTTCTGTTAACCAGACGAGAGACATCCGGCATTGGAGGAATCTCTAACTTCATTGATTTTGACTGGCCCTCTACCGCTCCCAACCAGCTGGCCAGGTGTTCTGAACGAAGCATAACCTCGGTAAGCTGGGTTTCAAGGCATTCGCCGGTGGAGCTAACCTTGCTGAACAGCAGCTCATCCTGTTCAAACATTACAGATACCTCTTCTGCGTATTGATTGTAAAGCTGCACCATAACTTCACATGTACCGGAAGAGACATCGCCTTTTTGTAGCATATCTTCAGCTCTGACTGCCAGACGCTCCAGTAATGCAGCATAACGCTTGACCTTTTCCGCTTCGTATTTCATGGTCACCCTCCTTCCGGAAGATAAAATCGCTTCTAGTTACTCCAGCAGATGCAGCAGGTATCAGGCATTGGCATTTTCAATTTATAAACTGGCTACAGTCTCTTACCTACTCCATCTTTATACTATTGACTCAAATGCAGTTTAAAACTCAAATGACCGCCCAAACTCATGATTATGCAACCTCAGTTCCAGAACCTGGGAGTAGAAAAATACCACAGGCACGTTGAGTTCGTCAATCCATATCTTCACAGGGTGAGTCAAGCGGTTTTATTCCGGTTCCAAACCTCAAATGTCCATCCAGATGACCATTAAATATATCAGAAGGCAAAAGGCGCATTCCTGTTTCCCTCTGACCAAACATTCAAGGCTCCGGTCCGTCCTTCTTCTTTTGCTCAGTTCCCCAAAACCTCTGTTCACACATTTGATGCATATGCGGGGGATAAGAGGTAGATGATTTCTTTCCTTTGCTGTTTGATCTCATGGGCAAGCGCCACTCATAAGCAGCGCTAGGCTCATCCATTTCTCAAAAGTTGAAAAAACTCTGACAGACTTCCAATGCCGGAAAACCTCAGCATGCCGCTGGCAAACAGACGTGAACTGATGTGCATGAAAAACCACACCGAAAGTATCAATACTGACAGACTGGTAGCCACTTCCCAGGCTGGAATATCTCCCGCTGCCAGCCGGATCAGCGAGGCGGTGGGTATAAAGGGAGGCAGATGACAGAGGATGCGTACCCACAGGGCATTGGGGTTCATCATCAGCTGGCCGCCCAAGAACACGGGCATGAGGGGAATAATTACGATCAGGCCCTGCGCCTGACTTCCGCCTTCGACCTCCTTCATCGATGACCCCATAGCGGCATGCAGAGTAGCCAGCAGGAAGTAACCACCGAGAAAGTACGCCAGGTATAAAAGCATATCCGGTAGATCGGGAAAAACATCGCCGAGATAATAAAAGCGGCTGGTAACCGCAGCACCCACACCGGCCCAGATAATTATCTGCAAAAGACCCAATCCCCCGTAACCGAGCAGCTTACCCCATAAAAGGTCGGAAGCAGTGACACAGGAGAGAAGGATTTCTGCGATGCGGTTTCGTTTTTCCTTGATAATTCCATACATCAACATCTGCCCGGAAAAGAGGGAGGAAAAAATGAGCGTCATGGCCATAACAAAGGGCACCATCACCGCACCCAGTATGTCCTCCTCATCGCCAACAGAGGCAACCTGAAGGTGCACCGAACTGACTGCGCGGGAAATCTGGTCTTCAGTGAGGCCCAATCTCCTCAAGCGGTAAATGGAAGTGGCGGTCTCCACCATATGCTGCACCTCCGGGACCTGAGCCTGCCCGGGATTGTTCACCCAATAGGTGAACTGCCCATCCTGCACATCCTCCAGTTCCAGATACAAAAGCCCAGCATACTCTCCCTCCAGCACCTGCATTTTCAACTGGTCAACATCCTCATGCACCAGCGAAACATGGACCGGCAGGTTCTCTGCCTGCTCCTGCAGTATGTCATGAAGATGGCCGGTGCAGTCCATGACAGCAACATGAGCCGATTCTTCCTCCGCAGTCTGTGCAGTCATGAAACTAAGTCCCGCTATCAACATCATGACCAGAGGAACGGCAAATGTTAAAAGCAGAAAAGTGGGAGTGCGCAGGGTATTGAAAAATTCCCATCTGGCAACGGTCCTGGTATCAGGTGATATTGGCTGCCGCAACCACATCACCCCCCTGCTCAACTATACTGGTGAAGATATCGTGCAGAGGCGGCGTTTCAATCGATATTTCCTGTATCTGCAGACGGGAGGAAATTCGGTTTATGAGCTGGTTTATATCCTGGCCGCTGCGGTAGCGAAAAGAAGTTTTACCCGAGTCTGTATGCAGACCACTGACTCCATCAACGGCCTGTAAAAAGGACATATCTGCATTCTCTCCGTGTACTATCTGCACAGAGACTATGGGAAACCTCCGCTTAATATTTCGCAGCCTGCCGTAAATAACCCGCCGTCCCTCATGCAGCATGCAGATTCGGTCGCACAGCTCCTCAACCAGATTCATCTGATGAGAGGACAGAACTATACTGACCCCTCGCTCCTGCATATGAAAGATCTCCTGCCTGAAAACATCCTGATTGATGGGATCGAGACCGGCGAAGGGTTCATCCAGCACTACCAGCCGGGGGCGGTGCAGCACCGCTGCAATAAACTGCACCTTCTGCTGCATCCCTTTGGAAAGCTGCTCCAACTTCTTATCCGACCACTCGGAAAGCTGCATCCGTTTGAGCCACTTTCCCGCCTCACTCCGGGCTTTGTTTTTGTCTACACCATGCAGCTGAGCCAGGTAGATAAGATTATCCACCACCCGCGCCTCTCCGTATAATCCACGTTCCTCGGGCAGATACCCGATCATACTCCGTCCCTGCTTTTCACCATCAGCCTCTGCAAGGGAAAAAGAACCCCCATCAGGTTCTATGATACCCATGATGATGCGGATAGCTGTTGTCTTGCCTGCCCCGTTGGGACCCAACAGGCCGAGAATCTCTCCCTCCCGCGCTGAAAAACTCAAATCTTGCAGCGCGATCGTTTCTCCATAGGTTTTGGTCAATCCACTCGCACAAAGCACTTCTTTCATACAAATGCCTCCTCACCTGCAGCCCCCCAGCCGGCTGCCCTCACCATCACTTCGTGTGAACCAGGTTGCAGGTACCGTACTTTCACCTATCAGTCGGAATCCTTTTCGTTTTCCTCGTCGTACCCTTGTCCCCGCACACGCTCCAGATATTTATCCAGTTTCTTCTGCACCTTCTCTGGTATGGCCCGCTCAAAGGGAAATACTTTCGCTCTCTGCACATACTCGCAGAAGTTCAGGGCAAAGTCGCCGAGTTCGGATAATTTATCTGGGCTCAAGTACTCAATTCTGTCGTGACGGTTATGGATGGGAGCGCCGGTGCGTATGAAATTCAACGAGGGAATACCCTGTTCAGCGAAAGGAATGGAGTCACTGGAGTAGACATTGTGCCTGGTAGACAGGGGTACTCCTTCACTTTTGCTCATGACCTCAATGTAATGCTTCACTGCCTCCGGCCCGGTAATTATGGCGATATTTTTCCCCAATATTGCTCCTGCCACATCAACATTCAGTACGAATTTGATGTCATCCAGCAGGTCCTCGTTTTCTTTCACGTAGGAAAAACTCCCCCGCAGACCCAGTTCCTCGCTGCCGCACCACATAAAGCGCAGGGTCCTGTCCGGCTGATGTTGAGCGTAGTGGCGAGCCAGTTCCATTATAATCACAGAACCTGCTCCGTTGTCGTTGGCGCCGGAGCTGTACGGTACACTGTCATAATGAGCAGTTACCATTACCACTTCCTCAGGTTTCTCTTTTCCCGGAATCTCGCAGATCACGTTCTGTGAAGACACTTCCCTTTCTTCCTGCTGCACGTTTATGCAAACTGTTTCTGCGCCTTTTCTCAGCATTTCTGCAGCATCATCGGCAAACATGCTGATGCCAGGGATCTTGCCGTGATCAAAATATTCCGGTCGGATTGCCCACCTGGGTATATCCTCGCGTCTGTATACTTTCCCTCCCCAGGCTATAAATCCTGCTGCCTCCGCTTCCAACATACGCCTGTATTTCTTCAAATTTACCCGTTTGTTGACCAGAACAATTCTGTCTTCAGCATCAGCAAGAGACACTTCATCGACATCCTCGACGTAAAGTAGTTCTCTTTTGAGACCTTCCCGTGGGGTACATCCGGTCAAACCATACACACTCACCTCATAATCTTTTTCATAAGGCTCAAGCACTGACAGCTCTGCCCGCTCCGATTCATACTGCCAGATATCAAACTCCTGTTTCTCTGCCTCCAGGCCCATACTGCGCACCTCATCGGCCAGAATGTCTGCTGCCCGTCGTTCCTCTGGACTACCCCCGAGCCTTTCAAAAGACAGCTTCTCCAACATTTGATAGGCCCGCCGACCATCTGTCTTGATCATTTTAAATCACCAGTTCCCTCCGATTTACCACAGGATTAAAAAACTCCAATAGCTAACCCTCGTTCCATCTATAATCGATATGCTGATAAGCTGCAACTTCACATCTCATTCATTTTCGGCGGAGGGCAAATCCGCCCCATCAGCAGAATGTCAATGAGTTGTCCATCCTTGACCGCCCCAGCCCTTTTCCTTCCTTCCCGTTGGAAGCCAAACTTCTCATACAGGGCAATGGCCGCCTCATTGTCCACATAAACCTCCAGTTCCAGCCTCCTGAGACCCAGCCAATTGTCAGCCAGATCTAGAACGCTTTCAACCAGGCTGGTTCCTATACCCTGCCCGTGGAAATCATCGTGGACCATCATCCCCAGGCTGCCGCAGTGGGCCTGTCTTCCACCCCTGACCTGCAGAGATGTCATGCCAACTGCCCGGCCGTCCTTCTCGGCTACCAGCAGGTATGCATTGCGAGCATTGACTGCTTCGTTATGTCCCTCAGCGAATTGTTCGAAAGATCTGCCGGGAACAGCCAGAGTCTGTGCGGTCGCTTTCTCCGCTGTGCGCACCTGATATAGATCCTCGGCATCATCCTCTCTGGCTGGTCTCACGGTTACCATTTTTCCGTTGTCATCCGCGGCAGTCATCTAGATGCTCCCTTCCGGCACAGTTGCATATACCAATCTTCCACTTACCACCGTCGCCCTGACCCTCCACCGATCGTCAAGGACGGTGATGTCTGCCCACCTGCCCTCTTTGATCTGACCAGCTGGAAGACCCAACACCTCAGACGGCACCTGACTCAGTCCCTTCACTATCCTGCTCAGCGACCATCCCAGAATACTGCTGGCCCGCTGCAGCACCTCCTGCGGTGTCAATACGCTGCCAGCCAGAGCACCATCTGGCGTCCTGGCGCAATCCTCAGTTACGGTGAGGTCTGTTTCACCCATCCTGTAAGTACCCGGGGGCATGCCTGCCGCCGGGCAGGCATCGGTGACCAGACACAGATGATCCGGTGATTTCAAGCGGGTCGCCAATTCGAGGGCTTTGCTGTGCACGTGCACTCCGTCAGCTATGATCTCGCAGGTTATTCCGGGGTGCATCAAAGCCGCCCCTACCGCCCCCGGTCTCCGGTGATGAAAGGAAGACATGGCATTAAACAGGTGCACCACGTGGGTAACTCCGGCGGAGAAAGCGTCCATCATCTCCTGATATCCGGCTGCTGTATGACCAGCCGCCACCACCACATCCGCAGATTGCAAAAGATTGATTGCTCCTTCTGCCCGGGGAAGTTCTGGAGCCAGTGTAACCATGAGGAGTTCATCTGCTGCGCTTTCAAGCCACTGAGAAACCTCATCCAGATCGGGGCAGCGCAGGATACTGCTTTTGTGCGCTCCAGCTTTTTCCGGCGCCAGAAAAGGCCCCTCAAGATGGACACCCGGTATCCGGGCACCCTCAGGTCCCTCCGGTAAAGCCCGCGCCCGCCGGAGAAATTCCCGCGTGGTCCCGGGGGAGGAGCTGACGAGAGCAGGCACCACCGAGGTGGCCCCGTGTTCTGCCGCCCGGCGGGAAAGGTCCCTCCACGTGTGTTCGGAGGGTTCCCCGGTGTCGCTTACATCTACTCCCCCTACCCCATGCATGTGCATATCCACCAGACCGGGTACAGCGGTGCATCCGGAGGGGAGGGAAAACACCCCTTCATCCCCAGACACCTCCTGAGACAAAGGGGTAGGAGAAACTCGAGTTATACACTCACAATCCATGCTGATGAGACATCTTCGAACCGTCCCGTCCGGCAAGAGAGCCGGACCTGCGAGATGCCTCACCTCCTCCCCCACCCGGATCATGAAGAGTATTCCTCCCAATCAACCAGAGCAAAAGAAAGCACTCCGCTAACAGCCATTTCTCCTTCCACTGCCGCCTCAGCTTCCACCTGTACAAAGTTCCCCCGGGATCGCTTCAGCTGGATATTCAGATCAAGCCGATCGCCGGGTCGGACTGGACGGCGGAAGCGGACATCATCCATGCCGGTAAAAACTCCGATGGCGTCGTCAGAATCTTCATCCCATCGCGGCGAAAAACATACCGCTGCCAGCTGAGCTAAAGCCTCCACCATCACTACTCCGGGAAGCAGGGGTCCCTGGGGAAAGTGGCCGTCAAAATACCATTCATTGCGGCTTACCAGTTTATATCCCTCGGCCCATTCTCCCGGTACAAGCGCTGTGACCCGGTCCAAAAAAGCAAACGGGCGCCGGTGAGGAATGTATTCGTTAATTTCCTCCGGCCCCAGTGGACCACACACATTATCCTGTTTTCGTTCCTGGTTGCAGTTTTTTGACATACAAACACCCCCGGGAACATATTCTTCCCCGGGGGCCTGTTTTCCTACAAGAACTGTTCATCAGTGGTGCATATTGTTTGCCATTTCATACATTTGATCCGCAGTCTGCAGGGCCCGACTGTTCAGCTGGTAACCACGCTGGGCCATCATCAAATTCACCATCTGCTGCCCCAGGTCAACATTGGAAGCTTCCAGATATCCCTGCTGGATACTCCCGATATGTTCACCGCCCGGCTGCACGCTCTGGCCCTCGACATCTTCACCTTCAGTGTCAACAATGCCGTAGATATCTCCACCCTGTGGTACTAGCTGCTGACCCTCGTCAGGAATTGTCAGATCCAGCTGTCCCAGCGGCTCATCGCCCTCTCCTCCCTCGACGAACATCTGCCCGGAAGGATCGACGATGAATTCTCCGCTGAGGTCCTCTGGATAACTAACTAACTGTTCATCAGATGTGAGCAGATAATTTCCGGAAGTATGCACCAGGTAACCATCGGCATCGAAATGAAATTCTCCCTTACGGGTATACCCCACCAACTCGCCGTCTGTATCCCCGAGAGGTAGATAACCATCTCCCACGACAGCCATATCGGTGGCCCGGTCGGTCTGCCGCAGTGGTCCCCCATGTTCGGAAACAGTGATCCTGTTTTCCTGTACGCCGCTGCCCCGCTGAATCTGCATTGGTTCAAACTCAGGTCCGTCCAGCGGTTCTCGCAGCACCCGGGGATTCAGCTCCACCAGACTGGTGTAAAGTGCATCCGTAAATTCCGAACGCCGGCTGCGGTAACCATCTGTATTAACATTGGCTATATTGTGAGCAGTTGTCTGCAGCACATGCTGGCTGCCCCGCATTCCACTTTCTGAATTCCAGCTGATCCTCAACATGCAATCGCCTGCCCGTTCAATTTATTGGTCTGATTACGGCTGCTCAATGGAGTCGTAGAAGGTTCAAAACTTCATCTATCGTTGAGTTCTGCACCGTAAACGCCGTGTGATTTGCTCCATAATTTCGCATACCTGAAAGCAGCTGAGTCATTTCCGTCACCACATCAACATTGGAATTTTCCAGATACCCCGATTGGACAGATACACCATTTTCATCTAATCCGTCCGGATTTACAAATGCTTCTTCGAAAGCATCTCCCTCCAGCTGCAAAAAGCCCCGCTCGTCCCGCCGCAGTTGAGATTCGGCAGGTGGTACAGCAATTGCCAGCCGCCCCCGGAGCTCTCCATCTACCAGCAGTTCTCCCTCGTCGGTAATGGATATGTTGTCGTCGTTATGCACCTGTAAATCCCCTTCAGTGCTCATTAACCGATGTCCCTGCGCAGTCAAAAATCCCTCGGCATCTGTCTGCAGGCTCCCCTGGCGGGTCAGCCGGGGGCCACCCTCTGTTTCCAAAATAAGATAACCCGGACCGCTTATGGCAACATCCAGGTCCCGTCCCGTCTCGTAGAAGTTTCCATCATCCTGCTTTAAAGTTGTCTCGCTCACCCGGGCTCCGGAGCTGATCGAGCCAATTGGTCCACCCATGGGATTCAGACCACCTGCGGGGGTGTCCGCACCGTTGACCCGGTTTAAAAGCTGATAGCCAAAGGGAGAGACCGCAGTTTTTCCGGCCCGGTATCCAGGGGTATTGACGTTGGACAAATTCTCAGAGATTGTTTTCTGTCTGTTCTGTCCCGCTAACATTGCGGAAGTTGATGTGTAAACACCTCGCAGCAATTGAAACACCTCTCGCCTGCCGGCGCAAACAACGCATACAGCCGGCAAATGTAATTGCATATCAGAGCAGGGAACAGTGACGAACAAAAAAGGAAGGAGATACTTTCGGTAGTCCGACCTTCCCACCCTTACTCCGGGAATCGTGACTTTGCGTCCCCACCTTGCGGTGAGTTTGCCATTGTCGAGTATCCTGCATAGTTGAATATACATTAAACTCTTGCGAAAAGACTATACCCGTTATTATCTGTGATTCTACAATCAACCCGAAACTCCTTCTTTCTTTACAGCATATTTTCGCCGAGTGGCTTCGCCGCCTCTGATATGCCTTTCTGCCTTGTTGCGTTCCAGCACCTTCCTGACTTTTTTGGCCAGTACTGTATCGATCTGCGGCAGGCGATCGCTTACGTCTTTGTGAACTGTACTCTTGCTGACTCCGAAAACGCTTGCAGTATCCCGCACAGTTGCTCCTGTCTGAGCTATATAACTCCCTACTTCCAGAACCCTTTTCCAGATATAATTTCTCACCGCAGTCCCTCCTATATTTGTTCTGAGAGGACGACACTAACATGTATATGTGCGAGACGGACAAACATACACTGCGGTGTGTCCCCTCAGAAAAAACAAGGGACTGCGGTAGATAACAGGTTAAAACCTTGAACAGTTGTTTTTAATGGTAATGATGTTAGTTTTACGTTGGCGGCTGCTCGGCTTTCTGTCCGGGTGGAGGGAGCGGTTCTCCTTCTGATGTGCGAATTTCCCACTGCAGATGCGGGGTCAGTCCGGCCTTGCGGGGTGGCGATTCGCCAACCTCACCGAGGATGTCTCCCGCTTGTACCATTTCTCCCTCATTCACCAAGACCGATCGGAGTGCAGCATGAACCAGTTTGTATCCTCCATTCAGTTTTAGAGTAATTATTTTACCCATTCCCGGATCTTGCACCACTTCAACAACCCTGCCACTGATAACGGCCTTTACCGGCGTACCTGTCGTAGCTGCAATGTCTATTCCTGGATGGAATCTCCATTCATCCAGAGTTTCACAGCGTCCCCATCCGTATTCGGTTATTATCTCCCCAGTCACAGGTAATTGTTCAATGTCAGATGGTTTCACTGAGTCATCATCCTGCTGCTTTTCCGAAACAGATGAGGATTCATCCTCCTTCTCCGGAGCAGACTCGTCCTGATTATCCTTCTCCTGCCCAGATGAGGGCTCATCCTTCTGCGGTGCAGACTCCGTTTCATCTGAACTTTCATCCCGGGAGCCGGGGCGATCTTCTCTGAATGCAAATCTGCTCCAGACAGGTTCTTCTGACAGTACATCAACTTCTGGATCGGATTCGCGTGTTTTTCCAGGTTCACCGTCACTGTCAGTCCCTGAAGCCGCTCTTTGCCAGAGGTTGGATGGCAGCTGTATCCGGGCCTCAGGAAGACGGCTGCCATCCTCGCTGAAATGAGAAAGATCGCCAGGCAGACTGAAGCGCTCAATTTGTGATTCTGCCGATTCCATGAAACTACGAGATGACAATACACCCTGGGGATAATTAGAAAGAATTAGCGCTAAAATTAACAGACAAACGACGAACGTCAGCACGCGCACTTTAACCCGCAGCTGACGAACCGTATTGCGCTGTGTGCGTGAAGTAGCCACAAGAATCACCCCTTTCACCGCTAGTATTCACCAGTAAAGATACCATTATGCGGTAAAAGGGGATGCATATCAGGGGTTGGTCTGTACTTCATTCAGGGGAATCAGCTCTATGCCCGGATAAAAATGTTGCATGATTTTCTGATGATTTTCGCCCTGCTTTGCCAGGCCGTCCGCCCCGTACTGCGACAGCCCGACCCCATGTCCAAACCCGCGGACGGTAAAAGTGACACCAGAGCTGTCATGACTGACTTCCCACCAGGTAGAGGGAAGCCCTAACAGCTGTCTCAGCTGTACTGCCGAGAATTCCTTATTTCCGATAATAGCCTTTCCAATACGCCCTGTCCTGGTTTCTTGTGCCACCGATACCACTGATTGTTCGGGGCTTTCATGTGTAGACGCCAGAAAGGCTGCGCTGATATCCAGCCGGTCGCCCAGCTGTTCCCAGGTAAATCTGTGAGCCGTAGAAATGTATGGGGAATGCTTCTCATGAGGTGAATCCACACTTACAAGATAGGGATAATGACTCCCCCATACCTCTTCAGCATGCTCTGTCTGTCCCCCAGAGGTTGAGTGGTAGACAGCCTCAATGAGTCTTTTATTGTAGGTGGCCACGACTCCTTCTGTAGCCGAAACCGCCTCTTCTATCTTCTGGCGATAACGCCAGTAGGAAAAGAAACCCCACCTGGCCCGCATTTCCTCATCACTCAACCAAGCCTGATCGTAATCAGGGTTGTCAGAAATGTCAGCCCGATCAGTCACCGAACTTCCGCTTCCTCCAAACTCACGTATCTTGCTGACAGCATAAGTGCGGGCCAGGATTGCCTGAGCCTTCAAAGCCTCAGGGTGAAATTCAGCCGGCATCTCTGCAGCCACCACACCCACCACATACTCTTCAAGCGTCAGGTCAGCAATCTCTCCCTCTCTGCTGCGAAATACAGTGATCGTGGGGTTTTGCGGGAAATATACATCCTCTTGTGGAGAGGAGGGTTTTTGTCGGGGAGAATTCTGCCCGCCTCGCTGCAAACTGCTTATCATGCTCCAGGGAATGACAATTACCACCGTCAGCAAAAACAGCAATAGGGCAAATACAATATAACGCAAAGGTACCCCCTCTCCCTTTACATCAGCGCCTACCTTAATTGTTATAGCCCTCAGAGGCTTTTTATGACCGCTGGGGAAAAGCAGACGCAGATTGTTAGGTACCTTTGCGCTGTATCAGAAAAACAATTAGATTTCCTGAGTGCCTCCCTGCTGGGCATCAACCGCCCGGAGACGCGCCAAAGCCCTTCTTAGGGCCCCGCGTGCCCGGGCCGCATCTATATCAGTATCACTTTCATCAAGACGCTGTTCGGCACGTTCCATAGCCTGGCGCGCCCTCTCAACATTTATTTCATCAGCGGGCTCTGCCGTATCAGCAAGAACCAGGACCCGGCTATCTTTTACTTCAGCAAACCCACCGCTGATGGCAAAAAACTGCTTGTCCTGGTCGGTGTCATCATTCTCGGTCTGATCTTCAGTCCGGTAACTGAGCACACCCGCCTGCAGAGAAGTCATCAGAGGAGCATGACGCGGCAGTATACCAATATAACCCTCTTCAGCAGGGAGCAGCACGTAAGCGGCCCTTACCTCGGGAAACTCTCGCTCCGGGGTTATTATCTGCAAAGCAATTCTGCCGGTGTCACTCATTACCGTGTTCCTCCATAAGTTTTTGTCCCTTTTCCACTGCCTCTTCCAGGGTACCTACCATGTAAAAGGCCTCTTCCGGTAGATCATCATGCTCTCCGGCCAGAAGATCAGACAGCCCCTCAACCGTATCTTCAATCGGTACATACTGACCGGTAAGTCCGGTAAATACTTCAGCGACAAAGAATGGCTGCGACAGGAAACGTTCCACTTTACGTGCGCGTTCAACGATCAACCTGTCTTCTTCGGAGAGCTCATCCATACCCAGGATGGCTATGATATCCTGCAGATCTTTGTACCGCTGCAGGGTCTCCTGAACCTCGCTGGCCACCCGGTAGTGTTCTTCACCAACAACCTGAGGTTCCAGAATACGGGAGGTAGAAGTTAATGGATCCACAGCCGGATAAATTCCCCGCTCAACGATAGCTCTTTCCAGCCGCACCGTCGAATCCAGGTGAGCAAAAGTAGCTACAGGTGCCGGATCAGTGTAATCATCGGCGGGAACATAAATGGCCTGTACGCTGGTGATCGATCCCCTGCGGGTACTGGTAATTCTCTCCTGAAGATTACCCATTTCGGTAGCCAGAGTGGGTTGATATCCAACTTCGGACGGCATCCGACCCAGCAGGGCCGACACCTCCGAACCTGCCTGAGTAAATCGGAAGATATTATCGATGAACATCAACAGGTCACGGCCCTCTTCTTCACGGAAATACTCGGCCATGGTCAGGCCGGACAACCCCACCCGGAACCTGGCCCCGGGCGGCTCATTCATCTGACCAAACACCAGGGCTGTTTTATCCAAAACTCCTGATTCTTTCAGCTCGTTCCACAGGTCGTTTCCTTCACGCGTTCTTTCTCCAACTCCGGCGAATACCGAGTAGCCTCCATGTTCGAAGGCCACATTGTGAATCAGCTCCATAATCAGTACGGTTTTGCCCACACCGGCACCGCCAAACAGACCCACCTTTCCTCCGCGAGCGAAAGGACAGAACAGATCAATGACTTTGATACCAGTCTCCAGCATTTCGGTCGACGGGTCCACATCAGTAACATCGGGTATAGGCCGATGGATGGGCCATCGTTCGATCTCATCTCCAACACTTTCACCATCATCTATGGGAGAACCGGTAACATCAAACATGCGCCCCAGAACTTCTTCTCCAACTGGAACAGAAATGGGTTCGCCAACATCGCGGGCTGGCATACCTCGCACCAGGCCATCAGTAGAATCCATCGCAATGCAGCGTACAACATTATCTCCCAGATGCTGGGCTACCTCCAAAACCAGGTCATCGTCATCTTCGCGCTCAATCACCACTGCGTTGTATATGTTTGGCAGGTGATCCTCCGGAAATTCAACGTCCACAACGGGACCCAATATCTGCACTGCTTTTCCCATTTCTTCTGACTCATCTTCACCGGAAACATCTATTTCAGTCAGCTGCTGCTCCCCTGACACGTTATACTTCCCTCCTTCAAAAAAACGAACTTCAGCATTACCTTTGTTCCGCCAGAGCTTCCGCACCGCTGGCGATTTCATTTATTTCACGGGTAATCTGCGTCTGTCTTACCCGGTTGTAGTCTCTGGTCAAGTCTTCTATCAAGTCTTCAGCATTGTCAGTGGCATTTTTCATGGCCACCACTCGGGCAGCTTGTTCACTGGCCTTGGCATCTGTCAGCGCCCTAAACAGTGCATTATCGACATACCTGGGCAGCAGCTGTTTGAATAACTCCTCGGTTGTCGGTTCGTGGATGTAAACTGCTTCCCCTTGAGTGCCATCAGCAGACTCTTCGGTCTGTTCCGATTTATCTTGGGACTCACCTTCATCTAGGGAAGTAACCGGCAATAGCTGCTGCACCACTGGACTGTTTGAAAATACAGATTCAAACTCGGTATAAACCAGATAAACCTGATCGGCACGTTCCTGAGCAAATTCCTGCTGGGCCAATTGACTCAGGGTTCTGGCCAGATTCAAAGCTGCCTCTTCGCCAATGTTTACGAACTCGTCAAATATATCTACATCTCCGCGTCTGAAATGATCCCGCATGTGCTGACCCACCGCAATCAACCGTACCTGTCCTTTTTCTTCAGATTCGGAAACCTGCCGAGCAGTGCGTTTGATCACGTTGCTGTTGTAGGCACCGCACAGACCGCGGTCGGCACTGAAACCGAGTATCAATGTGCTCTCGACAGGGCGCACATCCAAAAGCGGAGAGATACCCTGCATACCGGCAGGTACAGCTGCATCAGAACTGCCCACAGAACGCTCCAGCAGCCTCCTCAACTCCCGGCTGTAGGGTTGAGCGGAAAGGGCCTTCTCCTGCGTACGCTGCAGCTTGGTTCGGGCAACCAGTTCCATGGCCCTGGTAATCTGCCGGGTGTTAGATACAGCATTTATGCGGCGGCGTATATCTCGGGCATTTTCCATAATAGTTGGGGCAAGAAATCAACTTCAAACCCCAGAGTCTCACCTCCACCCCAGGCAGGCATCTCAGGAAGCCTGCTCGGCTTGTTGTGCTTCATCAGAATCGGCTGAATCTTCACCTGTCCACTGGGTCAGGTATTCATCAATGACCTCATCCAGCTGCTCGGCGTAGTCGTCATCTAGTTCCTTGGTTTCCTGCAGTTGAGCAAACATATCAGGATAGCTGTTCCTGAAATAATCTATAAACCGCGGCACAAAACCTCCGATTTCATCAACTTCTAAAGAATCGAGCCATCCGTTTACTCCCAGATATATGCTGAGAATCTGTTCCTCCACCGGCATCGGCTCACGCTCTCCCTGTTTGAGCACCTCAGTCACCCTTTCACCGCGGGCTAGACGGGCCTGACTTGTCTCATCCAGGTCAGAACCGAACTGGGCAAAGGCCTCCAGTTCCCGGTACTGAGAGAGGTCAAGCCGCAGGCGCCCAGCTACTCTCTTCATCGCATCTACCTGAGCTGCGCTACCCACTCTCGATACCGACCGTCCCACATCAATAGCCGGACGAACCCCACCGTAAAACAAGTCGGCCTCTAAGAATATCTGTCCATCGGTAATAGATATCAGGTTGGTGGGGATATATGCACTGATGTCACCGCCTGCGGTCTGCACTATTGGTAAAGCGGTAAGGGAGCCCCCGCCATGCCGCTCCTCGTTCAATTTGGCAGCTCTTTCCAAAAGACGGGAGTGCAGATAAAAAATATCTCCGGGATAGGCTTCACGGCCCGGTGGTCGACGCATCAACAGGGACATCTCTCTGTACGCCCAAGCATGCTTGGTCAGATCGTCGTATACAATAAGAACTTCCTTGTTTTCATTGAACATGAAGTGTTCACCAATGGCACACCCCGCATAAGGAGCTATGTAAAGCTGCGGTGCAGGCTGACTGGCCACCGCTGATACTACCACCGTGTGTTCCATGGCCCCATGTCTTTCCAGTGTATCCACCACGGAAGCCACGGTGCTGGCTTTCTGTCCGATAGCCACATAAACACAGACCACATCGTTTTTACGCTGATTGATAATAGTGTCAAGGACCAGTGCAGTCTTACCTGTCTGGCGGTCTCCAATGATCAATTCACGCTGTCCCCGACCTATGGGGATCATTGAATCAATGGCTTTCCAGCCGGTCTGCAGGGGAGTGTTAACTTCTTCCCGCTCCAGCACCCCAGCGGCTTTAACCTCGATGGGCCGTGTGTTTTCAGTTTCCAGGGGACCTTTACCATCGATGGGCTGTCCCAGGGAGTCTACAACCCGACCCAGCAGAGAGTCTCCTACTCCCACCTCCACGATACGGCCGGTCCTACGAACCTCATTACCCGACTTGATATCATCAAAAGGTCCCAGGATGACAACACCTACTGTGTCCCTTTCCAGATTGAAAACCATTCCATTAACACCGTTTTCGAATTCCAACAACTCACCGGCCATGGCATTCTGCAGACCGTGAACTTGTGCAACGCCATCAGCAATTTCTATAACTGTACCTATCTCGTCTACTTCTACCTCCACATCATACTGCTGCAGCTGCTGTTTTAAGATGGAACTAACTTCTTCAATTCTGCCGCTCAACTGCTTCCACCTCTTCCCTGTGGTAGCATATTTATCCTCTGTTTTAGTCTGCCTGGTCGTCGACAGCCGCCGAAACCAGCGTTTTTCGCACTTCTTCGAGACGTCGTTGCAAACTGGCATCGATCTTCATATCATCTACATTTAAAACCAAACCCGCCAGCAGTTCAGGCTCATGAGACTGCTGCAAAACAACATCACTTTCCAAATGCTTACGTAAGGCTTCTCGCAGCTGGGAAACCAGCTCATCATCAAGCTGCATTGCGGTACGAACATGCACCTTCACTTCTCCTCGCTGCTGGCGCTGCATGCGGAAAAACTCATCACAGATGGACCGGAGCATTTTTTCCCGGCGCTTCTGAATGAGAAGGAGCAGAAAATTCCAGGTCAGGGCGTTGATATGTTCGTGTACGGCAGGACGGAGTAAGCCCGTCTTGGTTTCCAACTGCAGTACCGGATGCTGCCAGATAAGATAAAATTCCTTACTCTCATCAAGCAGGGTGTTCAACCAGGAAAGATCATCAGCGATTTGATTCTGAATATCTCTATCCTCAGCAGCCTCCAGCAGTACACTGGCGTATTTTTCGGCTACACTATCATCGGTCATGAGGCATCCTCCATTTCATCAATGAGGTGTTCAATTATCTGCTCATGATCGCGGGGCGAAATCAACCGAATAAGGGCGCGTCTGACCGAAAACACCAGCGCATCGGCAATTTCCCGCCGTACTTCTGCAACCGCTTCGTCACGTTCGCGGCGGATGGTATCGTCGATGCGGGAAGCAAGGTGCTCCTGTTCTCTTTCAGCGCGCTGTTTCATCCGACGCCGGAGTCTTTTGCGCGCCCGCTCAGCTTCCTGTCTTATTTCCTCAATCTCTTTGTCAATTTGCTGCCACTGACGTTTCTGCTTTTGCAAAAGCTGTTTGGCCTCGGAACGGTTTTCCTCAGCGCCCTCAAGAGTCTCAGCAACCTCCTCTTCGTGAGAGGCCAGAATGCGCGTGAGCGGCTGCTTTCCATAATATATACCCACGGCGAGCAGCACCAAAAAGTTGAATAAAGGCCACAAATAGTTAAACACTAGTTAACCCCTCCTAGCCGTATCTGTCATATTTGTTTACCTGCAGCACGGCTATCATTCTCACAATTGTACTTCTGATTCACCAGTAAGCTGCACCGGTGACTTGAATTCATTCGGCTGCTCAGAACGCAGCCCCCAATGCCACTCGAGGGCATCTGCAATCCGCCCAGCTGCCCGTCCATCTCCGTACGGATTGGGGGTGCCTACCATACTCTCATACATTTCACCGCTGGCAAGCAGTTGTTTGCCTGCCGAAACCAGAGAAGATCTGTCGGTACCTACTTTTTTCACTGTTCCAGAGGTTACCGCTTCCGGACGTTCTGTCTTTTCTCTGGCCAATAGCACGGGGATCCCTAAAGCGGGGGCTTCTTCCTGAAGTCCCCCCGAATCAGTGACCAAAAAATGAGAACTAGCCATCAGATTTGCCCATTCCCGGTAATCGAGCGGTTCTACCAACAGCGTGCGATCAACACTCTCCAGCTCCTCTCGGATAACTGCTGACACCTGCGGGTTGGGATGCACTGAAACCACAAGATAACTATCTATGTATTCAGACATGAGACGGGCCAGGCCCTGCAGTACATTGCGCATCGGCTGCCCAAAATTCTCCCGCCGATGTAAATCACAGAGAATCAATTTCCGTTCTCCCCAGGGCTGCTCCTGCAGCTTGGGATTGCAAAATTCATAATCCTCACTTGTAACGGAAAGTAGCGCATCAATTGCAGTATTTCCGGTGACAAAGACACCATCACCAGACAGACTCTCTCTTTTTAAATGGTCCCGGTTCAAAGGAGTAGGGGCAAAATGCAGGGAGCACATATGATCGGTCAGAACCCGATTCATCTCCTCGGGAAAAGGCTGGTATCGATCGAAAGTCCGCAGTCCCGACTCAACGTGCCCGATTGGAATCTGCTGATAAAAAGATGCCAGAGAAGTAGCCAGGGTTGTGGCTGTATCTCCATGAACTAACACCATATCTGGCTGGATTTCAGGCAGGACTTCTTCCAGTTTACTGAGACAACGCACAGTAACCTCGGTAAGAGTCTGCCCGGGAGTCATGACCTCCAGATCAACATCTGCAGTCAGGTCAAAAACTTTTAGAACCTGATCCAAAAGTTCGCGGTGCTGTCCGGTAGTTAGAGTGAAGGTTTCGAATTTATCTGAACGCCGTGTGAGTTCATGTACCACCGGAGCCATCTTTATGGCTTCCGGTCGCGTGCCAAAAACACAAACGGTTTTATACCTGTTCAATGCCAATTTTATCCCCGTTCCTCGTCCATTATTCCAAACTTTTTAGCCCCAAAATAAACTGATACAAATGCAAAAGTCATAATGCCAAACCCTGAGGCGGGATGCATATTGGTAAGTGCCAGAGCACTGATTCCCATCCATCCACTGACACAGTACATCACCAAAACGGCTTCCCGATGAGACATGCCCATCTTCAGGAGCCGATGATGAAAATGATTTCTGTCCGCCTGATAAACGGCCTGTCCATTACTCAATCGCCTGAATATGGCCCATATCGTATCCATGACTGGAAGCCCCAAGACCAGGATGGGAATACCCAGAGCTATAGCGGCAGTGCTTTTGAGGGTTCCAACAATCGATATTGATGCCAACATAAATCCTAAAAACATCGACCCGGCATCACCCATAAAAATCTTGGCCGGATGGAAATTGTAGGGTAAAAACCCCAGGGCCGCCCCCCCGAGCACTGCACAAATATAAACGGCCAGCAGGGGTTGACCGGTCTGAAGCGCTACATTCAGAAAAGTTAAGGAAGCAATCAACGCAACTCCAGCAGCGAGACCATCAAGGCCGTCAATGAAGTTCAGCGCGTTGGTAAAAGCCAGAACCCAAAGCATGGTTACAGGAATGCTCCAGTAGCCAAAGTGGATAAATCCTCCCCATGGATGGGTAACCTTCTCTATGGATATACCGTACAACACGAGGATTATCACTGCAGCAACCTGTCCCATGAGTTTAACCGCTGGAGGAAGATTCATCAAATCATCCACGACTCCTACCAGGACCATAAAACCGCCCGCCAGGAGTAACCCCTGCAGAGAAGAGTCACTGAGGTCCCAATACATTACAGAGGTCAAGACAAAGGCCAGATATATTGCCACCCCTCCCATGTAGGGAACAGGTGACTTATGTACGCTGCGGCTGACCGGAAGGGCCAAAAAATTCATGCGTATAGCCAACCATCTTACTGCTGGCGTAAGTAACAGGCTTAACGCACCAGCCACCACAAAAGGTATCCAACCCGAAATATTTTTTACCCCTTTCTTCTCCGCATCTAAAAATCACAAAATCTTGCTAGCAGTACTAATACACTCTACTGGCATTGTATCACTGTTGGCATGGGCTGGACAATTCCCAAAAAACCATCGTTATGTCCATACAGGACCCAGATTCAACAACGATCTGCTTTCTTGGAGTGAGGGTCCTGGGGATACTGCGCCCGTCTGCCGCCAACCAGTGGGGGTCGAGTGCGCGCAAGAGTCAGATGAGCTCTGCCCACAGTACGCTGGTTTACCCGCACAGGTACAACTACCGGTCGCAGGTGCATCCCGATTAAAGTATCGCCTATGTCTATACCAAGATGAGCTCTTATGCTCTGTACCACAACTGACTGGTCGAATTCCTGCAGGGCAGCGGCAGCGGTGGCTCCTCCTGCCTGAGGACCTGGTACGACAGTCACTTCCTGCAAATGATGCCGGTGTACGGTTTCCTGCTCAACAACCAGACAGCGATTCAGATGCTCACAGCATTGTACAGCCAGGTTAAGATCTGCCTTCTCGGTAAGCCGCATCACCGGACGCAAAATCGTTTCTCCCAGCTGTTGATCACCGGCACTTCCAATGTCGTGACCTCTAACCTCACTGGTGCTTGCACCCAGTACGAAAAACTGTCCTGTCTCTGGCTTGGCAATATCAAAAAGGGATTCAACAGCTGATTCAACCTGCTTTTCAATCTGGTGGATGTCGATTTTCATCCGGCCCCACCTCTCTATCTGAAATTACGGTTTGAATCTACTCTGGCGATATCTGGTTTAGCCGACGGGCATGGCGACCACCAGCAAAATTCGTTTGACAAAAGATTCGTACCAACTCAGCAGCCAAACCAGGGCCCAAAACACGGGCTCCCAGGGCCAAAATATTGGCATTGTTATGTTCTCGCGCACCGCGCACCGAAAATTCTTCCGAACACACGGCCGCCCTGATACCCGACACCTTGTTGGCGGCCATGGACATACCCAGTCCCGTTCCACAGATCAAAATTCCAGCATCAAATGAACCTTCGGCAACTGCCTCGGCAACCCGATGAGCAAATTCAGGATAGTCAACAGATTCTTCAGAATCGGTACCTAGGTCCTTCCACTGAAGTCCAAGGTCTTCGAGAACCTGAATGATTTCAGGTTTCAGCGGGTAACCCGCATGATCGCAGCCTACGGCCACAGAAGTAAAAGGCAGGCTATTTTCTTCAGCCATCATTTCACCTTCTTCCTCAAAACTGCAGTACACTTTAATTATACTCTCAACCGTATCTTGCACTATCTGCTCGAGTTGTTCAACCATCTCTTCATATCTCGCCAAAGCCCCTCCGAAAGGATCCTTGATTTCCTCGGTGGAGCCAGCCAGTTGAGAAAGCATAGCCACCTCGGGCTTGACACATTGTCCTTTAAGAAATTTTCTCACAGCATCAATGTGTCGTTTTGTCATGCAGGCAACCAGGAAAACCCTTTCCCAATTGAGATCCTTCAGTCGTTGTGATCGATGCTCCATGAGGTCATATCCTGCCTGACCGGATGCCCTAACAGCTTCGGGGGTTGCTGATGCTCCTGAGGAAGCATTTACTCCAGCCGACTGCACCCGTATGTCCAAATCCAGGCCCGACAATTCCCCCCTCATCATGTGCTCTGCAACCGGACTCCGACAGGTATTCCCAGTACAAACAACAACTATTGTATCAGGTTTCTTATGACTTTTTTGGCAATCTCTGTTCTGTTGTTTCCAATCGCTCAAATTGAGTCACCTCCACCCAAACAGAAAACCCACCTACCTGTTAAACGGTACTTCCATCCTCCTGCATGTACTTTGAAGTCTACTGAAAAACGACTAACTTCAACGCGCAGCAAAAATTAAAGTGACTTAAATCAATCTTTCGACTTGAACTAAAACTCCACCTGGCAAGCTCCTAAACAATCCTCTATCTGTTGTCGGGTCACTGCTCCAGGGCGAAGCACCTGAAAACTCTCTGAGGTAACCTGTACTACCGTTGACTCAATGCCTCCTTCACACCGTCCAGCGTCAATGATACCTGCAATCTGGTCCTGCAAATCCTTTAACACCTGTTGTGCGGTGGTACAGCTGGGTTTACCGCTCAGGTTGGCACTTGGGGAGGTAATGGGGCTGCCCAGAGTTTGTACCAGCTTCTGCGGTACGGGATGGTCAGGGCATCTCACTCCTATGGTCGGCCCATCGGCTGCAACTACAGCTGGAACTGAACTTTTGCGCCGCAGTACTATTGATAAGGGCCCCGGCCAGAATTCTTTCATCAATATCTCGGCTGCATCCGGTACATGGGCAGCCACATCGTTCACCATAGCCCGGCCACTGACTGCCAGAAGCAGCGGTTTAGTCGAAGGCCGCTTCTTAACTTTATAGACCTTCTCTACGGCTTGCGGGTCCAGTCCGTTCGCTCCCAGCCCATACACCGTTTCTGTGGGGTAAGCCACCAAATCCCCTGCACGCAGAATATCTGCAGCCTGTCTTGTGATGTCTTTATTGTCGCCATCATCCGACCACTGCCAAATTGCGGTGCATTCATCATTCATGTTCACAAAAAACCACCCGTTCAATGCCGGCTAAATCCTTATCAGTAGTGATTTTTGCACTGCTGCCGAAGTGCTTGCGGCATAAATTTTTCGTCGCAGCGGCCTGTCCATGACCTACCTCAAGAGCAAGTAATCCCCCAAGCTTCAGATGCTTGGGTGCTCTGCATACGATCTCTCGAATCAACTGCAGTCCATCTTCTCCCCCGTCAAGGGCGATTCTGGGTTCATTCTGCCGCACTTCTTTGCTCAGTGTCGACACTTGATCAGAGCGAATATAGGGAGGATTGCTCACCACAGCAGCAAATCGCATATCCCCAACAGGAGCAAACAGGCTGCCACACAACCAATCAATCCTGTCCTGCACATCCAGTGAAGCAGCATTTTTCTTTGCCACCTGCAGAGCCTTTCTGCTTATATCAGTGGCTGCAAAACGACGGCCCTGTAGATGATGGGCAAGTGATATGACCACCGCTCCGCTGCCGGTACCGATGTCACAGATTGGACCGATCGGTAGATCATCCAACCGTGCCAAAAGACCCTCAACCAGAATTTCCGTCTCCGGACGGGGAATCAGAACGTCAGGGCTCACGCGCAAGGGTAGCGAATAAAACTCAGTCCACCCCTTTATATACTGCACTGGTTCGCCCCGTGCCCGGCGAACAATACGGCGGACAAAACAAAGCCACTCTGAAAGAGGCATGCGCTCCGTTTCCGCAGGAAGCGATGCCCTATGTCCGGATGATTCTGCAGGGAGGAGGTAGTAGGCCTGACTAGTCGGCTCCTTTACCGACGCCAGCTTAAGCTGGGAAACTCCCCATCGGTAGGCCACCTTGTAAGGAGGCGGGCCAAATCCTGTACTCATCCGCTGATAACTTCCTGCAGCATTTCCTGCTGTCTTGCCGTCCTGAGCTCTTCTTGAATGATTTCCAGGTGACCATCCATAATTGAATCCAGCTGCCGGACAGATACCCCTATTCGATGATCAGTCACCCTGTTTTGCGGAAAGTTGTAGGTTCTGATCCTCTCACTTCGGTCACCGCTTCCTACCTGAGAACGTCTCTGCTGAGCCATTTCTTCCTTCTGTTGTCTTTCATATAAATCCAGGAGCCTGGCTCTAAGAATTTTTAAAGCCTGAGCCCTATTGCGGTGTTGAGATTTTTCGTCCTGACAGCTGACCGTGATATCTGTAGGAAGGTGAGTTATCCGCACCGCCGATTCCGTCTTGTTTACATGCTGACCTCCCGGACCACTGGCCTGGAAGGTATCAACTTCAACGTCACTGGGGTCGATTTCCACGTCGATTTCTTCCGCCTCCGGCAAAACTGCAACCGTTGCAGTGGAGGTGTGGATCCGTCCACCTGATTCAGTACTGGGCACACGCTGTACACGGTGAACCCCACTTTCAAAACGCAGGATGCTGAAAACTTCTTCCCCAGAAACAGAAGCCATCACTTCCCTGAATCCACCAACGTCAGTCTGGTTGGTGCTGATGGTTTCAACTTTCAATCCCCATCTTTCAGCAAAGCGGCTGTACATGCGAAAAAGGTCAGCGGCAAACAGGGAGGCTTCATCTCCGCCTGCTCCAGCACGGATTTCCAAAATAACATCTTTTTCACCCCGCTCATCCTGAGGAAGTAAGCTTTCACGCAGCCTGGCAGAAAGAGTTTCCATTCTGCTTCGATACTGCTCTATCTCTTCCTGAATCCACGCCTCATCAATTGAGTCAGAAGATTCCTGCAGCAGCTCTTGTGCTTCTTTCAGATCAGCTGCATTTTCCTCAAGCTGATCATAAAGATCAATGATCTCCTCGATCCGGGCGTGCTCTTTTACATATTTTTGCCACTTATTCTGCTGGTTGATAATTTCCGGATCACTTATCAATCCATTCAGTTCATCATAACGTTCTTTTAGGTCCTGTATATGCTGTTCGAGCAGTTCATTTTCCAGTAATCTCATAAACCATTCTCCTCCTCTCCGTGCAGGCATCGATCAAGTGCAGCAACGGCTACCTCAATCTGGCCATCATCAGGAGATCGAGTAGTCAAGCGCTGAATCCACAAACCAGGCAGCAACAGTCCCCGCAGTATGATGTGGGGGTTTTCTGCTCCCAGGTTCATAAGTTCGTAGGCAATCCCTCCCACCACAGGAAGCATCAAAAATCGAACTCCCATGCGAACCCAGATTGAAGGCCAGCCAAACAGAGTATATAGCAGCACGCTTACAAAGGCGACCATCAAAATAAAGCTGG
>CAZRFK010000012.1:0-33061 GCA_964599275.1 uncultured Clostridia bacterium | reverse complement strand
CCAGGACAGACTCAGAAGGAGTATGGCAGGTAGGAAATGTTACCACGATTGAGCCCGGTGTGTATATAAAGGGATGGGGCGGGGTTCGCATCGAGGATGATTTTATCATTTGTGATGAAGGAGCAGAGCGGATAACTCCGATCACGAGAAACCTGATTGAAGTCTGATTGTCCTGTGCGGGATGGATGAGGAACTGTTGGAAATTCTGTTGGTGTCATCAGTTTCCGGTGCAGGTTTATGAGGTTTGACTGAGGCAGGAGGCAATTACTGCTTGATTCCGCACTCCTGCCTCCAGTTGGTCGATTGATTTAAGGAGGCATAATTGTGAGTACTGAACTTGGAGCGATTTTTGAACCTATAACGATAAATTCATTACAATTAGACAATCGTCTGGTGATGCCCCCAATGGCCACCAGCTATGCTGATTCACAGCACAAGGTCACAGATAGATTGATTGATTACTACCAGGCTCGCGCCCGTGGAGGTGTTGGGCTGCAGATTATCGAGTATACGGCCGTAACCCCCCGGGGTCGTTCGCGGGATCACCAGGTGGCTATTTATGACGACAAGTTCATCCCAGATCTCAAGCGACTGACTTCAGCGATACATGATGCAGGTGGAAAGACTGCCATTCAATTGCATCATGCAGGGATCACAACATCTTCCGAGGTTACAGGGGAAACCCCCGTGGGTCCTTCACCAAAATCTGATTCTGAAGGTGCGTCCAGAGCCCTTTCAATTTCTGAAATAAAGGCTATCGTGGAAGCATTTGCAGCTGGGGCGCAGAGGGCCAAAAAAGCTGGGTTCGATGCGGTAGAGATCCATGGTGCCCATGGCTATCTGTTAGCCCAGTTCATGTCTGACGCCACCAATAAGCGCACAGATCAGTACGGTGGAAGCCTAGAGGGGTATCTCAAATTTCCCATCGAGGTTATTGAAGCAGTCAGAGAAGTTGTGGGGCCTGATTTCCCCATTCTGTTCCGCATGGAAGGGGAAGAAGCTGCCGAGCAGGGCCGCACAATTGAGGAAAGCAAGCGGATGGTACCTGCATTGGTGGATGCTGGGGTTGATTGTATGCACATATCAGGAGGTCAACACGTCATTGCTCCCATGGGTACCCGGCAGGGATACAATGTCCATGCAGCCGGCCAGATAAAGAGTGTAGTGGATGTACCTGTGATCGCTGTGGGGCGGATATGTTCCCCTGAGGTTGCTGCCCAGATACTGAACTCCGGAGATGCCGACTTGATTGCAATGGGAAGAGCTCTCATAGCTGACCCCGATCTGCCTGAAAAAGCCAGAGATGGACGGCTGGATGACGTACGCTTGTGTATAGGGTGCGGGCACTGTCAGCAATCTCCTGCCTACTGCACCCAGAATCCCTTCGTGGGATACGAAAAAGAGACCCCCCTGAAACCGTCAGAAGACTCAAAAGAGGTTCTGGTTATTGGCGGCGGTCCAGCCGGATTGGAAGCGGCTCGCATAGCCGCCCTCAGGGGACATGACGTCGTGCTGTATGAGAAAGAGCTGCTTCTGGGAGGTCAGGCCAGGATTGCGACCCTGGGGCCAGACAAGCGGGAATTACAGAATGTCGTTGATTACCGGGTGGGACAGCTGAGAAAGCTCGGGGTTGATATTGTTTTGGGTACGGAAGTCGATTCTGAGTTGATAAAAGATATTGACCCATCTGTGGTGATTGTCTCAACTGGTTCGGACCCCATTGTTCCAGAGATTCCGGGAATTCAGCGCAGTAATGTCGTCACGGCTCGAGAGGTTTTCAGCGAGAATGCCTATGTTGGTCCGTCAGCCGTTGTACTGGGAGGCGGACTGGTCGGCAGTGAAGTTGCCGCGTATTTAGGGGAAAAGGGCGTAGAAGTGACGATTGTGGAGATGCAGGATGACATAGCGGTTGATGTGCCCGGTCTGTGCAGAACACCACTTCTGGATGCTGTTTCAGAGACAGTAGAGGAAGTCCTTGTCTCTACGCGTGTAGAATCCGTTGTCGATGAGGGGGTTTCTGTCAGAACAGGTTCGGAGGAGTTTTTAGTAAATGCCGATACTGTGGTACTGGCGGCTGGCTCAACTTCTCGTAACAGGCTTACCGCGATGAGTGAACTGTCAGCGGAAGTGCATGTAATAGGCGATGCCCATACTCCGGGCAAAATATACGAGGCGGTAAGAGCTGCTGCTGAGGTGGCACAACAGATATAGCTGCGAGATGAGAGAGGCACAGGGAGAGAAATTGAGGTCAGATTTTTGACCCGCTTCTGGGTGCCTCTCTTCTGTTTTTTTTCGGTATCCCGCACTTTTATGGATATTAATCAAAACACGAAATAAAGCAGTGATCGTGGTAAGTTGGACCGACACAACGAAATATCACACCATTATTGAGGAAATGACAGGAGTGAAAATGATGAGCAAAGGACAGAAAATTCGTGGAAAAGTCTCCGTTGTCACTGGGGCCAGTTCAGGTATGGGAAGGGCCATCGCAGAGCTTTTTGCCAGGGAAGGTTCCCGAGTGGTAATAGCTGATGTAAACGAGGAAGGCCTCAATGAAACGCTTGCATCTATCCGTGAAAACGACGGAGAAGCGATTTCCGTCATTACTGATGTATCGGATAAGGAGCAAGTCAAGCGGATGGTGGAGACTGCCGTGGGTGAATACGGTTCCTTGGATATCCTTGTAAACAACGCAGGTATAGTAGAGGATAATCCTGTGGTAGAAATCGACGGAGAAGAGTGGAGGCGGGTGTTGGAAGTCAATCTCTGGGGCGCTTTCTGGGGTTGCAAATTTGCAATTACTCACATGCTCGACCAGGGGGGTGGGGCGATCATCAATATGGCTTCAATTGCCAGTTTTGTTGGAGGGGCGGAGGGTGTCGCCTACACCACTTCCAAGCACGCTCTTGTGGGGTTAACCCGCCAGACTGCTGTAGACTACGGTCCGGAAGGCGTTCGGGTCAATGCTATCTGTCCGGGTGCCGTAGACACGGGAATGATTTCTGATGATGCTTCGCCGGATTCAAAGCGGCTGTCGGTTCCTGCTCGTAGAGTGGGGAAACCCCAGGACATAGCTCAACTGGCCTTATTTTTGGCATCCGATGATGCTGACTTCATTCATGGGGAGAGCATTGTCATAGATGGCGGCTGGTTGGCTCAGGTATGATGAGTCTCTGCAGGACAGCCTCATAGACTTACCGAACGGTTTCTGGAAGTCCTGCTGGAGCAGATACCGGTCACAGACTTATCGATCCTATGTCTGGTCTGCCGCCAGCAGGGGCCCCGCTGCCAACAGCTGGACATGTACACATGGAGTTTATGGAGGGCCCGGCAATATTTAGTAATGAATGTCACAGAGAGTCGTCACCCGAACGGTAACGGCTTTCTTCGTCTTTGTCGCAAGTGTAGAACCAGCGAGTTGACATCCATCGATGTATAGACGTATCCCTGCATGTAATAAAGCCCTGCTTGCATACAGATACATGGTAAGATTATGGTGTTATAATTCAAACAGAATTAAGGGGAAGCAGAATAACGATGCTTGAGCCAGCGGTGGTGTATGCTAAAATTGAACAAGATATGCTGAGAAGTTAGCTGTCCTGTGCACCGGGATATCGCAGGGTGAGCGATCCTTATTGATGGGATGGCGAAAGCGCACTCAGGTGTCAACCCTTCGTCTTTCAGCTGAAAAACATAGAGTGAATGTCAGCCATAAATGTTTCTGGGGATGGTAAATTACCAGCCTCTCCTCTGAGCGCCTGTAGTGTATAGTGTAATGTAATGGTTTCCATCACCGGGATGGATAAGCTGTGTTCTTGAAGAAGGTCGTTCCTGTTCTTGATTTGTCCCAATGCTCCCTCCTAACTAACAGTTGCAGTATCCCCATCCAAGATTCAAATAGATCACCCAATCTGTCCGTTTGTTAATATACTTGTGGCTGTGGTTTTCTGGCGTGAAGGTGACGGGTCTGCAGACGGGGATGGAGTGCCCACTGTATTGGTCGTCGTAATTATCATCGGGAACGGTGCTCATAATACGAACACCTGGTACTATTAGTTGCATGGCAGGACCGGTGCCGGAGAATCTGGCCCGATAATCGTTTCGGTCGGAGGCTGCCACTGCGATTACCGACTCGTAATTGGCAGTATAACCCGGATAATCGGACAGGCGTTCCAGCTGACCTAACGGGTTGCGTTCTGGGCATAGCACTAATGCTCCCACGGTCGCAGAAAGCGGGGTGGGCCGTCCCCCGAATTTCGTTGCCACAGGGAGTCGGCCGCCACCCTCCATGATCTGTGCCCAAAACCCCCGCAGTCGTCTTGATGCGCTCCTGAAGAATGACGCCGACTGCAATTGGGCCCGTCATTACAGATGCTCACCTGGTTGCATCCACAAACAACTGCCAGGTATCCTCATAATGGCGCTCAAGCAGCGGCATTGTCTGCATGCACTTGCCGTCTTCGTCCTCTCGATCTTTTCGGCCGGGAACGGTCATGGCTGCAAAGGTCGCGGAGGTCATCTCACCCCGCAGGACGTCACGATCACTGAAGGCCGCATCGATATCGATCTGACCCGGTCTACAGACAGTTATCCGATGACGCCTACGTCCTTAAAGTGTCGGAATGGATATCCCCTGCGTCTTCTGCACGACGTCGCATGATCGCCCACGCTTGCTGTTCGCCGATATCTCCCATGATATTTCCTCCTGAACACGGGCTTTCTCGGCCACCAACAGGCACCCTTGATACATCTAGCGACACTCGCAGTGGAAAAGCCGCGAGATCCCACTATACATTTTCAATCTCTAAATCCTGGATCCTTCCTCGTCCTACAATTACAATCCACTTAAGATGCATCCTGACCACGACGACCCAGCTGACCACCACCAGTAACAGTCAAGCATCACTGCTCTTATGCTGTTCCACAGTCCAGAAAACTGGCCGCCTAGTGGGTTCCGTGCGCTGCTTTCAATCCGGTCTTTTCTATGCCCTGCCTTCGGATAAAGGCTCCTGCCGGATTTGAACCTCAAATGAATCTGATGGAGGCTATAGGCCCTTGAGTAGAACTTCATCTTCACACATCGCTGGACACCTACGACAGTGAGAATGAGCCTTCCCGCTTCAGGCTCTCAGCGCATTTCCCCCACTTAACAGGAAATGTCCCTACATTAAAAGAGTACTGTTAGGCAGATTATGGAGAACCCGGTGTGAATTCACACCACCACCAAAGACAGCATCCCCTGTGCATCTGAAGGTTTTGAAGGATGCTATGCACGGTATGTGCTGTAAGTGCAGGCAGGACCCGATATTGTCAATGAAGAAAAACATTCTAAACGCCCGATGACCATTTGAGTTGGTAGAAAGCCCCGGACGGATTCCTGGGAGATTCACCGTGGAAGCAGGGGAGAGCATGACTGAAGATGCAATACCCTGTCCGAGATTTATCGTTCAAAACAGGTGTAAACTATCAGATGGTGGGTACCGTTTCTCATTGGAGTAGGGGAGAGGACATTCTCGGCGCTTCTGTTTATCTATGGTTTGCATTTGCAGGGGGTTCTGGGGATTGCTTTTGGCGTATGGCGGCTTTGGTCGGCCTGTTCGTGGTGTATATGTCCTTTTTACCGTTCCGATTGCAAGAATTTTTGGGTTGTCTGGTAATATAGTGAAACGGAGTCATCAGAATTATTTCTGGAATTACAATGAGGAGGCCAAACTGTGCACTTGAGCAGACAGAAGCGAGCAGAATTGATAGAAGCAGCGCTGGGTAAGCGGCAGCTGGATACGGTGGTAGAGAATATCCAGCTGGTAAGTGTTTTCACCGGTGAAATCTACGAAGCGCGGGTGGGGATTTACGATGGTTACATAGCCCATGTGGAATCTGATCCCGATGGCACCGGAAAAAAAGATGAACCTACGATGCGGGGGAAAGATACCCTGGATGGAGGGGGGATGTATCTGCTCCCGGGGTTCATCGACGCGCATGTTCACATAGAAAGCAGCATGATGACCCCACCGAATTTTGCTGAGGTGGTGATTCCCCACGGTACCACTACGGTTATCACCGACCCGCACGAGATCGGCAACGTGTTGGGGGTGGAGGGAGTTCGCTATATGGTCTGGTCCAGTGAACAACTCCCCATGCGTCAGTATCTGCTGGTGCCATCCTGTGTACCATCTGTTCCCGGTCTTGAAACCACCGGTGCGGAATTTGGTGCTGAAGAAGTGGCAGAGATGCTTCAGTGGGACCGGGTGCTAGGCCTGGCGGAGGTTATGGATTTTCCCGGGGTGATTCACGGAAGCGAGAGAATGCGGGATGTCGTTCATGAGGCGTTAACTCGCGGGAGATTCATTCAGGGACACTCGCCTTCACTGAGTGGACGAGCCCTCTCTGCCTATCTGTGTGCCGGTCCTCAAAGTGATCACGAGATAACAGATGCCGCTGAGGCGCGGGAGAAGATGAGGTTGGGCATGACTGTAGATGCCAGGGAGAGCTCAATGGCTCGCAACATGGCTGAGGTCATCTCTGCAGTCGGCGAGTTCATGTCGCCTCCGAATCTATCCATCTGCACTGATGACAGGGAACCGTCTGACCTGCTGCATGAGGGGCACATGAATCACGCAGTGCGCAGGGCCATCGCAGAAGGTTTGGATGCCTCCATGGCCGTGCGTGCCGCCACCCTGAACACGGCCAGGGTAGTGGGGATCGATGTTTTAGGAGCCGTAGCTCCAGGTTACGCGGCTGACTTACTCCTGGTGCCGTCTTTAGAAGAAATGAAGCCGGCTCTGGTGATGACAGACGGCGAAGTGGTGGCAGAGGATGGAGAAATGGTTGTACCTATTGACCCAGCACATACGCAGGTCGAGCAGAAAAACACCGTATATCTTGACCTATTATCTGAAGAAGATATCGCGATACGAGCCCCGGTAAACGACGGTACCGTTCAGACGCGCATTCTGACCTACTCGGAGGATGATCTTTTGTACGCAGCACTTGACAAAGAACAGCTGCCAGTTGACAGCGGCCTGGTTGATATAAGTAAATCCGAGGACCTTTGCTATGTGGGTGTCTTCAACCGGCACGGAGCCCCGGAGAACCGCTTCGTGGGAGTAATAAGAAATTTTGGCCTGCGGTATGGAGCCATAGCGAGCACCATATCCCATGACTGTCACAACCTGACGGTGGTCGCCTCAAATGCAGAAGATGCCGTTATCGCTGCCAACTCATTGATAGAGTGCGGGGGAGGAATTGCCTGCACCCGGGATGGTGAGGTTATCGATGTGCTTAAACTGCCAATTGCGGGGCTGATGTCTTCACTTCCGGTCAGCGAGCTTGCTCCACGGGCCACCCAGCTGAAAGGAACGCTCACAGATATGGGTATTCCCGGTGAAGATCCCCTGCTGCGCATCGCCACCCTGACACTTGCGGTGATACCGGAGGGGAAAATAACCGATCAGGGACTGGTAGAGGTTAACAAACAGAAACTGGTTGCTCTATTTCCCGAATAGGGATGGATTGATAAAGGCAATTGCAAGCGGTCCAGACCGAGTTTTCTGGGCGGCATATTGTAATGCAAATTCGTTAATCGGTTCTTATATTGAGCATTCCCTCCAAATCAGGCATGAACATCAAAGCAACTTGCCACAAGTGAAGAGAAACAACCGGGTTGAAGGAAAGATGTAGTGGATTGCAGGCATGCAGGTTGAAGATAATACTCTCAGGTTACAGTAGGAGACAAGAGTTCGAGTTAGTTGGCGCCTGATTGAGGACCATACGGTAGGCAATTGTGTTCGGCGATGGGTTCAGGATGAGATGTGCGATGATTTTGAGTTTTGGAAAATGGAAAGGCATAGGGATGTGAAGTGGACAAAGAAAGAAGGAGTGCAAAGCACTTCTTTATCCACGCCTCAGATGAACAGGCATCATGTGCAAATCACTCGCTCGCCCTTCACATCATATTTTCAGTTCATAACCAGCCTCTTAGAGACTCATTTGCAATTTATAAAGAGCTGTGCAGATTGACCAGAAACATTATTCACCAGAATCTCGTCCCATCAAACTTGAGAGTGCCTCGCGCAGATCGCTGTTTTCCCCTAGGGAAAGCGGTTGACAGTCAGCGATCTTGCGCTCGCCGGACAGAAGCATGGTGGCAAAGGCCAGGCAGGTGCGTTCACCACATTTACGGCAGTTATAGTGCTCATCCGGCAGCACGGGCAGTATATCGACAACCGACGGCAGACGGCGGCGGTGATACATGGGGTTGATTTCACACCGGCGCTGGTGAACGTCATTTATCTTATCTTTCACGAAGTCAGTAATTCGGTGGGCATCGGTGGTGTTGGAAACCTTGATCACCGACATCTCCCTGGGGAAGAGGTTTACCACCCTGCCCTCCCTGACAAAAGTGAGAGTGTTGGAGTTGTTGTTGTACAGTGCGTTGGGAATTTCTGCGTTAAGGTAGGGGAATATACAGGAGACATCGCGGAAGAACACTGCCTTAAACCGCAGTTTCTCTGGATCAGCGTAACACGGTTCTATGAAGGTGATCTCGATATTTTCTAAAAAAATAAACGCTCATCCCTTCCGACCTCGGCTACAACAGCCTGCAGATTTCCTCCAGGGCATCAGTAAGAGTGCCAACATCCTCTTGTGTGTTGAAATACCCGAAACTGACCCGTACTGCCCCTCTATCAATCGTGCCTATCACCCGGTGTGCCATTGGCGAGCAGTGAAGACCAGCTCGGACCATGATTCCGTATTTTTGGTCCAGGGCGTAGGTAACTTCCTCCGCCCTTAACCCCTCAATGTTGAAAGATAATACTGCCATCTGCCTGTCAGGATCGCAGGGACCGTACAGGGTAAGTTTCTCCAGACTACTCAACTTCTCCAGTGTGTGGCGGAGCAGTTCTTTTTCTTTCTCAAAGATCTGCTCTACACCCTGCTTCAGTATAAAGTCAACTCCGGCCCCCAATCCTGCTAACCCGGGACCATTCAGGGTTCCGGCTTCAAAGCGATCGGGCAGAACGTCGGGCTGGCGCTCAAGACGGGATTCGCTTCCCGTACCTCCGTAGCGAACCGGACGCAGATTCACACCCTCACGGACATAGAATCCACCAGTTCCCTGCGGGCCAAGGAGTCCCTTGTGTCCTGTGAATGCCAGCATGTCAATGCCGGATTCGTCTACATTCATCGGAAGAACACCGGCTGTCTGTGCTGCATCCACCAGGAATAACACTCCTGCATCGTCGGCAATTTGACCAAGTTTCCTGACAGGCATGAGTGTGCCGGTAACGTTGGAGGCGGAAGTTGACACTATCAGCCTGGTATCCTCACGCACCATCTCTGGTATTTCTTCCACCAGCATGTTGCCTGAATTGTCGTGCGGAACCGTGGAGACCTCGATGCAACCGCGGCGCTGCAGCGCCATCAGGCAGCGCCAGACCGCGTTGTGTTCCATGGCGCTTGCAATTACATGGTCACCGGACTCCAGCAGCCCAAACAACAGCAGATTGATGGAATCGGTTGCGCAGAAAGTAAAAGCGATGCGGGTCAGGTCGTCGATGCCGAACAACTGAGCCAGCGAAGAACGGGTCTGGTATATGATTTGGTCCGCCTTTAGTGCGCGCTGGTAAGCCCCCCTTCCGGAGCTTACCCCGACATTGCGACTGAAATCGCCCACAGCCTGATGTACGACTTCAGGTTTGGGATAAGATGTGGCGGAATTATCCAGATAGATACTCATCAGCTTTCCTCCTCTCTCTGCTGCGCAAACCACTCAGGGCACAGGAAGCTATTTCTCATTCATCGTCTTTCTGGTTGCACGCCTGCGGGTGGAAAGGGCATTCAGCTCCTGCGCAGAGGTGGTTTTCTTTCCAGTAGTGACAGACAATTTCCTCCGGTAGTAATGAGTCAAAGTCTTGCAGATATCTGCAGGCCTCCTGCATGGCAATGTAGCTGGACCGCTTGCAGCAGCGCGTTTCGATTTCTGATATGCGTGCAAGGGTTTCGGATACCGTTCGCATCAGACGACTCCGGTCTCCGCCGTGAACGGGTGTTACTCCCGAAATAATCGAACCAACTATGCCGACGCTGTAAGCTCCACCGCAGGTGCCCATAAAACCGCAGGAACCTCCGGGAAATTGTCTGCCCCTGTCAATCGCTTCTGTAATATCTTCATCATCAATTGGACCGCCCTGATTGCGTACCGCTGTGAGTATCGCTGCGGGAACTATGAAATGATGCCACATGTTGTGCACAGGTAGTCGCCTGGTGGCTGTCCATCTATCTGCCTGTTTTTCGAAGACCTCATGAAATATTTTGAGTGCATTCTCACTGTTTGATGAGATTACATCCTGACTGATCGAGTCTATAGGTGCAGAGAAGTCCTCATCAGTGAGTCCCCGTTCACCGCGCATAAACTTTTTGAACTCGCTCAACTTGTGTATTTTTCTGGCTTTGTCCAGCATACTGTCACCTGACATGACTTATGTCTCCTCTCCTGTCTCCTGGGTTTTCTGTGTATCAGTACAGTTGTCTATTCGACTCCGGACAGCGTCCCTGAATTTTGTGTATCAAATTCAGTAGTGCTGCCCGGGGCTTTCATGCAAGAGAGTCTTACAGTGGTCACTGTCTGCATCTTGATTAACCGGTTTCTTCGGCCAACCAGGACCGAATGTCTTTGCGACCGGGAACTCGACCTTCCAGCTTTACCTCACCGTCAATTATGACCGCAGGAGTCATCATCACCCCTTTTTCGGCCATTTCATTGATGTCTGTGATCTTTTTAATCCGGGCATCAATGTCCAGTTCTGTGAGTATTTCTTTTAAGAGTTCTGCAGTTTTTTTACACTTCGGACAACCGGGACCCAAAACTTCTATCTGCACTTTCTGGCACCTCCTTTCAAGTTGTTATGGGACTTATTGGTAGGAGCTGGTCTGCTGTCGTTTCAGTCAACAGGGTACTTGTTATAGATAAACATAAAGTGACAGTGTCCAATGGTCTCAGTCAAATACTTTGAACGAGCTGACTGTCATTTCTTTTATGCTAACACTGTATCACTAGGGTGAACTGATACATAATTATTTCACAAAAGCATCCCGCCTTCATCAATAAGTTACACTTTCCCCTTCAAGGATATATTGGTAAATTGCAATATAGTTGTCAAGGTATATAGGTATTTACTTATCTACTTTCTCCACTGTTATAATTAATATTGACTTTCGCAATAGAAAAGAGGTGTCATTATGTCTTCTGACAAGACGCTGTTGGTTTTGAATGACAAGGAGTTAATGGAGATCGAGCGGATAAAGATTGACCGCGATCCCGAGGAGGCTCTGGAGTTTGTCCTGAAATCATTGATTCCCAAAATAAAGGAGAAAAAATCCTGTTCGGACAGTGCACGCGAGATTTACCGGACTCAAGGATGAGCATAAGCCATGTCCCGGTGAATTCTCTCTCAGGGTTTTGGATTATTTGGTCAATCTGTTTAATCTACTTCTCTTTCATGAGAATCCTGCTATGCTCTCCTGTTGCTATTGACAATAGGTAGCGCAGTGATTTTTCTGTAGAGTGGTGGGGGAAACAGGCCGCTCGGGTTTTGAATGAAAGAGTTCCTTGTGGGGTGGACATCGCAATGGGATATACGAGCGGTAGGCGCGTGGTTACATACTGCTCACAATATGTTGTGGCTGCTCTGTTGGGCCTAGCTGACGACCGACTTCCGGATTGATGGTGTGTATGAATGTGCATGAAACAAAAGACCACCAACAGATTTTGTCTGCCCGTTTTCCCATGTTGACTGAATTTCAGATCTGGCGGAGGGGGACAGCTGAGAGAGGCACCTAATGTGATATATGGGCGTTCCATGCTTCACAAGGTCTCATGACTTTATCCCGAATGGAACCACTTCTTTTATGTGGGGGTCAGGTCTCCTGCAGCGGACGGGAGGGGAGATGGTCTCGACCTTCCGGGGTACCAGTCATTCATGACCAGACAGTCGAGATCGCAGCCGAACTCGGCCAGCTCGTGAAAGAGGATGAAACTTTCATATCTCTTGAGTTTTTTCGAAAGCCACACCTCATCAACGGGAATTCCCAGCCTCTCCTCCGCCGGAGGCTAGATCTCCTCGCCCTGGTAAGCAACCCGGTAGCAGGCCATGTAATCGATAATTTTTTCGTGGGGAACGTAGCGAACTGTACAGTCAATTTTCTCCATCTGTGTCCTTGCATCCATGGTTGCCTCACCCACCGGGTGCTCCATCTGCTCCGAGAGATTCCTACTCAGCCGGCACAACCCTGATGCTATCACCTGCTGAGACCGCACCTCCGTGGATGACCTCCGCGAAAACCATACAGTCACCCGCCTGATGATAGATGGCACAGCGGGAGTGGCATTCCTTTCCGATCTGGGTGATGTGGAACATCGCAGGATCGGCATCGCCAATATGAAGCACAGTTCCCTTCGGCTGGTTGTGCAGATGGATCCCCTTGGTGGTCAGGTTTTCCGCGAAATCTCCCGGACCGACTTTCAGGCCCATCTTGACCATCTTCTGTATGCTTTATGCGGCCAGAAGACTCACCTGGCGGTGCATTCTCCAGCGTGCGAATCGCCTGGGAGTCTGTGGCCCGGATTCAGCCGACCTTCCATTACATTCAGTTCGGGATATCTTTTTTTCGCTGATGCAAACAGCAACAATTTCTCCCGTACATTTGTCCATTTCAATCCTCTCTTTCATCGTTCAGTCAGTCTCCCAGTTTGGACATCTTCTTGTCCCTGCAGGTAGAGCCTGCATTTTCACCATCCACGGCGTGTTTGAGGGGGTTACGTCCGGCGGCCTCCCTGATCAACTCCACCAGTTCATTCCTTTTCGCCCCCGACCGCAGGGGTGCACTGAGATCTACACGACCTTCATCCAGTAGGCAGTGGCGCAGCTGCCTGTCAGCGGTCAAACGCAGACGGTTGCAGTGGCCGCAGAAATGCTCGGTGACCGCGGCGATAGGCACCGTGCGCTGGCGCCTTATTTCGCTGGCCGGGGGTGCAGCATATCTTCAAGTCGTGCGCTAGAAAGCCCCTTGATATCTGATCACTGGTTTACCAACAGCCGTTTTATTTATCGAATACTTGCCAGGAGTGAGTGCATAGAGGCAGACGTTCAACCGGTCCAAAGGAAGGGGTTGCAGAAAGGAAACCCCCGACAGCATAAACCTCAGAGTCTGACAGGGGACAGGATTCCCTTCAGCAGCCCAGATATGACATCCAGCACTTTCCTGCATCATTCGAGAATCTGAAGAACATTCTATCTCTCGGGTATTTCCAGAACAGGCCGAAAACTGGGATGAATATGTGACGAATTCGGGAGAAAATCATAAATACTGTTGATTATGTCGAGGAATTGCTTTAAATTGTAAAGAGATGCTCTCTTGTTCATCCTAAGAAACAACTATCCCACTTTTCAATGCTAATTGAGGAGGAGTTCACATTTTTGGGTTACCGGATTTAAAGATTGGAGATCTGTTAGCAAAGGTACCAATAATTCAGGGAGGCCTGGCGGTTAGAATCTCCACAGCTCCTCTGGCTGCTGCAGTGGCTGACGAGGGAGGCATAGGACTCATAGCCGGTTCTGGTATGGATGTGGATGAGCTGATCTCTGAGATCCGTCGGGCCAGGGAGATGTCGGACGGAATTATTGGTGTAAATATCATGGTAGCTGTGCGTAATTTCAAAGATCTTTTGTCTGCATCAGTGAAGGAAAGAATAGATCTGATTGTCGCCGGGGCGGGTTTTTCCCGGGATATGTTCAGTATTTGCAGAAAACATGGCGTGGAAATAGTCCCCATCGTTTCTTCTGCCAAATTAGCTAAAATTTCTGAAAAATTGGGTGCATCAGCAATTGTCGTGGAGGGCAAGGAAGCTGGAGGGCATCTCGGTACTGATGTCCCAGTGAATACTCTCCTTTCTGAAATAAAAGATAAAGTTCAACTGCCGATAATTGCCGCAGGCGGGATTGTCACAGGCAGTGATATTGTAAGAATGATAAACCGTGGTGCCTCCGGGGTTCAGATGGGTTCTAGGTTTGTGGCCAGCGAGGAATGCGCAGCAGATGATAACTTCAAAAATCTCTACATAAACTCTGACCCACTCAGCAGTGTTCTGGTTGATAGTCCGGTGGGCCTGACCGGTAGAGCCCTCAAGAATGAATTTCTCGACAGATTGAATGAGGGTAGTGTAACCACCGGTGAGACTTGCGATTATCTGTGTCTGAAAAAATGCTCCCGCAGTTTCTGTGTTATGGAAGCCCTGGTCAAAGCTGAGGAAGGAAATATGCGGGAGGGTCTGGTTTTTGCAGGAGAAAGAGCTTACCTGATTGATGAGATTATGTCGGTGAGGGATATATTTAATGAGTTGGCGGAGGAAGTCAGAGCCTTTCTTTCAGCACACACAGCTGATTAGATGATGTATTGGATCATTTCATTGACTTTTTTCATGCTGTGGTTCGAGCGGGAGAGTCATTACAAATGCCCTGATTGCAGTTGTTTACTGCACACAGAACAGATACCAGTGTACAATCAACCGAAATCTTTTACACCGGTGTGTTTTAGTTAGTTTCAACAATTCTTCAATCAGCAACTCTCGTATTCCCACCATCGGCTCAAGCCTGGGGTGAGTAAATCTTTCAATTGATTCTTCTCTGCGGGGCAGGCGTCGGGATTGAATCCTGTGGTGACAAAAAACTTCGTCTGGTCAGTAGATGATTTAATAATGGCCTATAAAGAAGCCTCTGTTTCGGATGATTCGTCGGGTGTACCGAGCAGCACCTGCTGCGAAAAATGTTTGCATTATGTTCACAAGGCTCCCTGCCCCGGTCATTTTTCGGAACAGGCGGCTGCATAAAGCAGGACAGATCTGTGTAATTTTCCCCATGAAAGTGCGTATCCTCGTGTGTTTTTGCCTCCTTGAACTTTTCAGAAAGATCGTGTGGTTACTTCCATAGAATTTCAAACCCCTGGACAAGCACGTTTAGCTGAGCTCAACAATACATAATTAATGAATGGTTATTTAGTTAAGCCTAACTTTGTTTAGATAAGCTAACCGGAGGAGGACCCACAATGGAGCATAGTGTCAAAGGATACGCTGTGGAGGTTGAGAATTTGTCAATAGCTTATGGAAATACCACCGCGGTAGATGGTATAAGTTTTGCTGTTCGACCGGGAAATATCACCGGAATTGTCGGCCCAAATGGTGCAGGCAAAACCACACTGCTGAAAGCGATGATGGGACTCATCAGATATCGCAGTGGTTCGGTGCGGCTCTTTTCCAACCCCCCTTCAGAGATTGCGCCCAACCGGATGGCTTATGTTCCCCAGCAGAGTGACATGAATCTCAATTTTCCATTAACTGTGTATGATGCGGTTATGATGGGGCGTTATCCATATATCAGGAGGTTGAGGAAGCCGGCCGGTGAGGATGAAAAGGCTGTGCAGATGTCTCTGCATCAGGTGGGAATGCTGCACAAAAAGGATCAGCAGATCGGCAGACTGTCCGGTGGAGAAAGACAAAGGGTTTTTTTAGCGCGAGCTCTTTCGCAGGAAGCCGAGTTGTTCTTTTTGGATGAACCGTTTTCCGACATCGATTATACTTCGGAAGAAATAATCATGGAGATGCTCAGAGACCTTGCAAAGAGGGGGAGCACGGTGTTTGTCATCCATCACAACCTGGAACGGGCTTTTCAGTATTTTGAAATGCTGGTGCTGATAAGCCAGAAGCTTATCGCCCACGGTGCAACTGAGGAAGTCCTCACCCATGACAATCTTTCCGAGGCCTATCAGGACGTCAGACTGCCGCAGCGTGATGAAGATATTATGGTGATCCCGGGATGATTCATGGGCCAAGCATATTTTTTGAAGCCTTATTCAGATACAGCTACCTGCAGCAGGCGATGCTTGCTGCAGTAATTGTTGGGATCACCTGCGGAATCATCGGCTGTTTTATTATCCTCAGGAGCCTGGCGTTAATGGGAGAAGCAATATCACATGCAGTGCTGCCCGGTGTGGTTGTTTCCTATCTGGTCGGAGTCAGTTTCTTTTTTGGTGCTGTTCTGACTGGCATTCTCACGGCTTTAGGGATTGGTTATATCAGCCAGAACAGCAAGATTGATGATGATACGGCTATTGGGATCCTGTTCACCGCTGCTTTTGCCCTGGGAATTGTGATGGTAACCGCAGTCGGGGGCACCGAGGTGAATCTGTGGAACATCCTGTTTGGTAATGTGCTGGCGGTTTCGCGCAACAATCTGATTCTCACAACAGCTGCCAGTGCCATCTCACTGACTGCAATATGGGTGTTTTACCGTGAACTGGTGATCTCTACTTTTGATCCGGTCATGGCCAAATCCATCGGTATTGCTACGGATAAAATTCACTACCTGCTGATGATACTTCTGTCGGTGGTTATAGTGGCATCGCTGCAGACGGTAGGTGTAATTTTGGTGGTGGCAATGCTGATCACGCCTGCTGCCACAGCTTTTGTTCTGACTGAAAGACTTCCATACATGTTGGTGCTGTCAGCTGCAGTTGGAGTGGTGTCAGCTGTGAGCGGAGTATATTTTTCGTTCATCTATGATGTGGCCACCGGAGGTTCCATTGTCTTGGCAGCCAGCGCATTATTTGCAGCTGCCTTTGCTTACCAGAAGTTAATTGTCGATTTCATATCTGCGTGAATAATTTTTCACAGGAGGGAAAATTGAGATGCTGAGAGCTATTTCAGATTCATCCATCACGGCAATCAGTCTGATGGTGATGATAGCTGCGGTGGGTATATTTGCGCTGGCCGGATGTGCCGGTGTGCAGCAGGTTGAGGAGGAATCCGAACATCTGCAGATCGTCACCAGCATATCCATTGTCGCCGATATTACCGAACAGATAGTGGGGGAACGGGCCCAGGTCGAATATCTGGTTCCACTGGGTGAGGAGCCGGAAGAATATGAACCGGTGCCCAGTGATTTTCAGAAAGTCAGCGATGCTGATGCGTTTTTTATAAACGGTTACAATCTTGAGGTCTGGCTGACACAGATAACCGGGAATGTAGCAGATGTACCGGTTGTGGCGGCCGCAGAGGAAGGACCGACCATACCTTTGAAGGATTCTGATGCGCCTGATCCTCATCTGTGGTTAAACGCAGAATACGTCAGGGATTATTACGTGGAAAAAATCCTTTCTACCGTTGTGGAACTTGATCCCGACGGTGAGGACTACTACCGGCAAAGGGCTGATAATTACGCCGAGGAGCTCACTTCCTTACATGAGTACATCACAGAAGAAGCTGCCAGAATTCCCGAACAAAAGCGGGTAATAATAACCAGCGAGAACTGCTTCAAATATTATGCTGAAGCCTACGGGTTTGAAAGCCGGGGGATCTGGGAGATCAATTCGCCAGAGGAAGGTACTCCTCAGCAGATTGCCAGAATCATCGAGCTGGTGGAAGAAAGGGAGATTCCGGCAGTTTTCAGAGAAAACACCATCAGTCCGCAGTATATGGAAAGTATCTCTGAGGAAACGGGGGTTGCCATCGGGGGCGTTGTTTACAGCGACGATCTTGGAGCTGAAGGCAGCGGTGCAGAAACTCTGGTAAAGATGCTGAAACACAATACCGACGTATTTGTTGAGGCGCTTACCGATTGAAGTGATTTTTTGGACGGTGCCGGCTGGTTAATTGCGCGCTAAGTGCAAAAATTCAGGGCCTTTCATCACTTTTCCAAAAAAATCAGTGGAGATGGAAGGCCTACTTTTATGGGTGTTTATTTTTGGTAAGTCCCACTTTCACGTCAGCGCCGGAATAGCTCCCTGACAGCAACGACAAAATATGAATGTATCTGATCAATGCAAAAGGGAGTGAGCATATTGCACGACAATTATGAAAAGACCAATCAGAAGCAGATGATGGAGAACGTGGCTGAGCAAAACAAACATTTTCACGGACGCTACAAGCTGAATAAGACAGGTTTTGACACCAATATGCCGGGACATTCATCGCAGCACAATATGATCACCCGCCAGGCTCCCAGGACCGTCAAACAGACAGGAGCCGGCATCGGATTATCACGCGATACCCGCAGCGAAATGGCGGTGATACTGGACACCCACCAGTGTGCTCTTACGGTTATGCTTCATCAGTACAACAAACACCACTGGCTCACCGAGGGAGCGGAGTCTTTCTTCAGCCTGCACCATCTGCTGGATGAACACATTGAAAAGACCCAGAAACATATCGACATGGTGGGAGAGAGAGTCGCACGTCTGGGCGGAGTTCCCACGGCGCACCCGGTTGCCCAACACGAATTATCTTATCTGAAGCATGAAGTTGAGGGACGCTTTACTATGCGGGATTATCTGCGCAACGACCTGGAGCATGAACTGACCATACAGCAGATGCTCAGGGATACCATTCAGCGAGCGCACCAGCTGACCGATTACGGTACCGTGGAGGTACTTGAAGAAGTTCTGGTGGACCGCGAAGATCTGGGTTATCATCTGTTCAGCGTCCTGGAAGACGACACCCTCACTCGAGGAATGCGGCATCTCATTGACGGAGAAAAGGACAGAGCAGGCGATCCCCTGATGCAGCAGCAGCGCAGGAGGCGCTGAATCAGCTTCGCCAAAGAGTGGAATAATCCCGACAGCAGCCCAGGGATCCTCAAATATCAGAAAATCGACATGCAACAGCCGCCGGCTCTGATGCTTTACCGGCGGCATTTTATTTGCGTTTGTAAGGTCTGCAGATACCGACTGAACTCAAACGCGACATTTCCAATTCGCCGGAGGAGCTTTGTCGATGACCAGCAAGAGCTCGGCAGTGCAGGTGTTATGAGATGCCATCTGTGCTACACTGATGATGTCAGCCGTCAAGGGGGTGACCGGACATCTCAGGAGAGAAGATTCTGGTAGTTGATGACGATAATAATGTAGTCAGATTGATTTCGCTCTATCTGCAGCGGGAAGATTACACCGTGCTGGAGGCAGCAGATGGAGAGGAAGCCGTGCAGCTGCACCAGCGATATCATCCCGACCTGGTAGTTTTGGACATTATGCTTCCCGGAATGAATGGTTGGGAGGTGTGCCGGAATCTGCGCAAACAGCATCAAACTCCCATTATCATGTTGACTGCCAGGGATGATGATTACGACAAGGTCTTGGGTCTTGAACTTGGTGCTGATGACTATGTCACCAAACCGTTTAACCCCCGTGAGTTGGTCGCTCGAGTCAAGGCTGTTCTCAGGCGGGCAGGTGATGAGGGTGATTCCGACAACCCGCAGGAGGTGCGGTTTCAGGGACTATATCTGAATCAAGCCCAACGCAGATGCCGGGTTGACGGAGAGGAAGTTTCGCTCACGGCAAAGGAATTTGACGTGCTGTGGCTGATGGCCACGCACCCGCTGAGGGTTTTTTCTCGGGAACAGTTTCTGCAGCATGTTTGGGGGTATGATTACACCGGTGATACCCGCACCGTCGATACCCATGTTAAGAGGCTGCGCAGAAAACTGGCGGGGCCTGAAGATCCGGGGTGGGAGATTGCTACCGTCTGGGGAATAGGTTACCGGTTTGAGGTGTATGAGGACAAATGATGACAAAACTAGGGCTTGCCGGTAAATTGATTGCGGTAAATTTGATAATAATTGCTGTGGCTGTTCTATTAACTGGTTTTTTGCACACCACCATGCTGCGGGACTATGTTTTTTCCCACAAGGAATCGGAGCTTCTCGCAGCCGCTGAACAGATCAACAGCGTGGCCATGGAGTATATGCAGGGAAGCATTGATGAGCAGGCCATGAACTACGTTCTTGATACGGTAGATCAACTGGTGGATGCACGTATCAGTTTGGTGGACTTGGAAGGGCGGATATTGGGTGGTTCAAGGGGACTGGCAGCCGGCAGGAGAGATTCTGCAACTTCTGAGGACCTTCACAATCTGCAGAAAGGGGAAACCGTAGTACAGACCAGAAAGCACCCACGCTTCGATCAGAGAATGCTATCAGTGGGAGTTCCACTGACTGATGGTAATGAGACAGATGGAGAAGTGTTGGCCGCTTTATTTTTGCATTCCCCAGTGACCGGGATCCAGGCCACTGTTGACCGACTGCGTACTTTTACTATATGGGCGGGAGCAGCTGCCCTGCTTCTGGCTGGACTCCTGGGATATGCTTCGTTCAGGCGCATTACCAATCCGATAGCAGCCATGACTGAGGTGGCGCAGGAAATGGCAGATGGCAATTTTCACAAACGGGTTTCTGTTCAGTCTGAGGATGAACTGGGCCGACTGGGGCGTTCCTTGAATCATCTGGCGGCAGGCCTTGGGCAAAATATACGCACCCTGCGGCGTGAGAAGGATAAATTTGCCTCAACGGTCAACGCAATGAGCGAGGGAGTACTGGGTATAGGAGAGGATGGACAGGTGTTTTTGGTGAATCCGGCTGCTGCCGGCCTATTGGAGCAGGGTTTGCGTGTTGATATATCCCGGGCGGGTAATTATCGGAACATGGTTCTTCCTGACCAGCTACACGAGCTGATAGAAAGCACACTAGAGCATGGGAAAAAATATTGTGATACAGTGCGTTTTGGCGAAGATCTCATCTGCGATGTACATACTGCCCCGGTGGGCGGTGACAGTCACGATAGTTTCTGGGGCTGCGTTTTACTGATGCGCGATGTCAGTGATGAGCGCAAGTTGGAGCAGATGCGGCGGCAGTTTGTGGCCGATGCCTCCCACGAGCTGAGAACTCCCCTCACTGTTATATCCGGTTTCCTTGAAGCCCTGTACGATGGGACCATTCCCGAAGATGAGGCCGATGGGTACGTTGCCTTGATGAGAGAAGAAGCGGAGAGACTGAACCAGTTGGTGGAAAACCTGCTGGATCTGGAGCGTTACGACTCCGGACGGATACAGCTGAACTTCGAGAAATTTGATGTTGTGAAACTGCTTGAACAGGTGGCTGCGAAGATGAAAATCACTGCTTTTGAGGGTGAGCTGGAGTTAAATATTGAACATTCAGAGAGCCCTGTGAATGTGTATGCGGACAGACAGGCGGTTGAGCAAATCTTGATGAATCTGGTGGATAATGCTGTGAGGTATACACCTTCAGGTGGTAAAGTGCGTCTGCGGGCCACAACCGCAAAGGAAAAAGTTCGCCTGTCCGTTTCGGACAATGGCAGAGGAATTCCTCAGGAGGATATACCGCAGTTATGGGAGCGCTTTTATAAAGTTGATCGTTCCCGGTCGCGGGACAGCAGCGGAACAGGCCTGGGCCTGGCCATAGTAAAGAGGCTAATCGAAGCACTTGGCGAAGACATCTGGGTCAAAAGCAGCTCCGGCGCCGGAACAACCTTCACTTTTACCCTCAGCACTGATTGTTGCTGAGAAGTTTCTATTTAGTTCACAGAACTGTCACACTTGCCGGTTACTCTATGGTCACAAGATGATCAAGGGGAGGTGACATGATGGCTAAAAAGTTGAGGGGCGGTCTGATGAAAGCCACTCTGTTGGCTGTAGTTTTGTTGTTGGTCGCAGGCGGAGCTGTTCTGGCTGAAAGCAACAGAGCAGAGGAGCGAGGCCTCGACTGCAGCGGAATTCCGGCTATGACGGACGAACAGCGGACAGAACTCTATCAAATCAGAGAGGAATTCCGGGAACAGTTAGCAGAAGCCCGGCATGGTAGAAACTGGGAAGAAATGGCCAATCTCAGAAGTCAGATGTGGCAGACCGTGGAGGAGATTTTGATAGAAGAGCAGCTGGAGCAGATGCAGCAGAAGAAAATGAACCACCACGAACGGCGGAACACCCAAAGACAGCTCAGGAAGCAGCTGAAAGCCAATCAAGGTGGATAAATCTGAACATCTCGAATTATAAGTTTCAAACGACGACCGGAAAGGGGAGCGTTTCCGGTCGTCCTACATTTGTATTGATAGTATTGTTTATTTAATATAATTGACCGCAAGAAAGCCTGACACAGTCAGCCATTGCCTGCCTTAATTCCCCTCAAGATTAATTTAAAACGCTATGGACATTATGACAGAAGTGTCATAACATAAACCTGCGGGTAAGTGACATGGGTGTCACATAAAAAAATCTGTCCGCAGGAAGGTGAAAGCATTGCCTACTGACACGTTTTTTAATCTTTCAGAGAGCAAAAGAGAGAGAATAATAGATGCTGCCCTGCGGGAGTTTGCAGATAACCCATTTGACAGTGCAAGCATCGCCAATATCGTCGATGAAGCAGAGATACCCCGGGGCAGTTTCTATCAGTATTTTGATGACCTGATGGACCTTTACCGGTATCTGCTCACATCCTGTATCGCTGAGGAGAAAATGCCGTACCTGCAGGGTGTAGTGGATGAAGAGGATGATGCTTTGACTACCATCCGACGCCTTTACTCAGCTGGAATTCAGTTTGCAAAAGATCACCCCAGAATGGCCACCCTGGGTACCAACTTTCTGCGCGAGGACCGGGAGTTTCAGCAGGAGGCTATGGGGCAGATGGCAGATGCCTCCAGGCAGTTTCTGGCGGGGATTCTGCAGAAGGGTCAGAGAAAAGGCCAGATAGATCCCAATGTGGATATACAGATGGCAGCCTTCGCTGTAGATTCTCTGAGCAACGGCTTGATGGAGCAATATATTGAACAGCAGCCGGATGAGGTCGACAACGTATTTACCGATGGAGATGATTACCTGCAGCTGGTGGATAAGATGTTTTACATCATCCGGAATGGTTTGGCGAACTATCAGGAGTAGTCGGAGGGGTTAGTACCGTATATGAGAGGGAGGAGAGGAAGGAATGAACATGTTTGAAGTGAAAAACCTTCAGTTTCGTTACCCCAATACCGACGAAGATACCCTCAAGGGTTTGGATTTTGAAATCAGGGAAGCTGAAATCTTCGGGTTGCTGGGTCCGAGCGGAGTTGGGAAAACCACCACTCAGAAAATTCTCAACAAACTTTTGAGTAACTACCGCGGAGAAGTTTTGCACCGGGGCAGTGCTTTGGGCTCTTACGGAAGGGACTTCTATCAGAAAGTGGGGGTTGGATTTGAGGCTCCCGTTCACTTTTCCAAGCTAACTGCCGAGGAAAACCTGAGCTTTTTCAAGAATCTTTACAAATCCACCGCCGATACCGATGAACTGATGAAACGGGTGGGCCTGTTCGAAGACCGGGACAAAAATGTCAGTGAGTTCTCCAAAGGTATGAAGATAAGGTTGAATTTCGTCCGGGCCATGCTCAACAATCCCACCATGTTGTTTCTGGATGAGCCCACCATAGGTCTGGACCCCAAGAATGCGCGAATAATTAAGGATATGATCCGGGAGTTCAATGAACAGGGGGGCACGGTCCTGTTGGCTACCCACCTGATGAATGATGTCGATGAGCTCTGCGACCGGGTGGCTTTCATGGCCGACGGCAAAATAGCCAGGATCGATACTCCCAAGAACCTGAAACTTGAACACGGTCTCAGGAGAGTGGATGTGGAGTATGTGGTTGATGGGGAAGTTGAGAGTTCTTCTTTTGATCTGGATGATCTGAGTGAAAGCGATGAGTTCATGGATATCGTGAAAAACAGAAAGATTGTGACTATTCACAGCAAGGAAACCACCCTTGATGATATTTTCATAGAAGTGACGGGAGTGGAGTCGATATGACCAACTTCACTGCGCTGTTGAGGGGGGAACTGCAGCGTCTTATAAAATACGGTATCATAGGAGCCAGTCTGGTTGTGGCCATGGTCTGGCTGACTGCACTTCATTTTACCGATATTGCCGATCTCACTGCCATGTTTTCTCTGGTACTATTCATAGATGCAGTCAGCATGTCCATTCTCCTTATAGGTGTGACCATTTTCTTTGAAAAAGGGGAAGGATCGCTGAAGAGCCTGCTCATCTCCCCAGTAACTCACCTGGAGCATATACTTGCCAAGACCTCCGGCAACATTACTTCCAATGTTCTGACCCTGGTGGTTCTGTACTCGTGGGCCTGGTACTTTCGCGAGATTCAGCTGGGTTTTGCGGCGCTTTTAGGTGCAGTCATTCTGGTAGCGTTGTTTCATTCGCTGGTTGGCTTTCTGCTGACTTTTTACTCGAAAACTTTCACTGATCTGCTGATAAACATGATGAAGTATGTTTTTGTTCTGATGATACCAGTGCTTTTCGATCAGATTGGTCTGATTCAGAATGAGCTCATAAGCACGCTCCTGTATGCCATTCCCACCAAGGCCTCGATGACTGTATTGACTGCCTCTGCCGGTGGGTTGCAGACCTGGGAAATATGGTTTTCGGTGGTTTACCTGCTGGTTGGTTCGGGCATTCTGCTGCGGGTCGTTTTGAACCGGTTCGAAGAATTCGCTGTTCGGGAAAGCGGTGTTTGAAATGAAAAAGGATTTTTTCACCAGTGAGTTCAAAAAATGGGTCCGCGATCCCATGATGAGGTTCATGCTGATATATCCACTGCTTTTCGGCTTGATCGGGCGGTATCTGCTGCCCTGGGCTGCTGAAACGGCAGATTTCAATCTGGATCATTATGCAGATCTGGCCCTGGTAGCGCTGACCTTGATGACTCCGCACGTCTATGGAGCGATAATCGGATTCTCCATTCTCGACGACCGGGATGACAACATCCTCACCGCCGTACAGGTCACTCCATTGAGCATTCATCAGTTCCTTTCCTTCCGTATGCTGATGGTGTTGGGGTTGTCATTTGCATCATGCGTGTACGTGATGTGGTTTTCGGATATTGGTGATCTATCGTTCAACGCTATATTGGCCATATCCCTTTTGGCATCCCTGGGCGCACCTATGTCGGGACTGCTGATCAATGCGTTGTCCAGCAACAAGATTGAGGGTTTTGCGGTGATGAAGGGAACTGGGATTATATTGATGTTTCCCATATTTTCGCTGTTTTTCTTCGACAGCAAGGAACTGCTTTTTTCCTTTGCCCCTGGTTTCTGGCCGGCAAAGGCAATCAGTGGATTGGTCCGGGGTGAGGAATTGCTGTATCTCAGCTACAATCAGTACTTTTTCATCGGGTTGGCCTACATTATCATCCTGAACCTGATCATGTACCGGGTTTTTCTGCAGAGGGCCCGGAATTGAATCCAGTGGTGTAGGGAAAGTTCCCTGTACCTTTGCATCTTAAACAAAAAAGTAGTGGGGTGTGAATAGTTTATGGTACGGAGAAACCCCGTCCCGGTCTGTTCTGGGCCGGGGCCTTATACTGCTCATGGAATTTACCTCACCTTCTTGAAGGGAAATCAGATTTCCCGTTGAAAGCTGTCAGGGATGCCCAGCTGATGCCAGCAAGAAACACATCTTTTGAAAGTGAACAGCCCCTATTTGTCCGCAAATCATGCGGCAGGGTCAGGAAAGGACCAGGTGAATGTCTGATAATTCTGATGGAATAGACGTAAAACAGGAAATTGAAAACCTCAAGAGATGGCAGGAACAGGTGAGGCACCGGTTTGATGTATTGCACAAGGCCATTGATGATGTCATGTGGTATCAGAGACTTGGGGATATAGCTGAGATTGATAAAATGAGAATTGTAGGACCTCCGCCGCAGAATACCACTGCGCAGTCCCCCGCCGACAAGGGCAATCCGGTCAAATTCCCCGTTTACACCTTCATTCCCAGGGACATCGACAGGACCCAGAAACACCCCCTGATAGTTTTCCCCCACGGTGGAGTCCATTCCAACTTCAATACCAACGGAGCCAACATAGTACGGGAACTGCTTGAACAGGGATATCTGATAGTGGCTCCAGAATATCGGGGTAGCACTGGATACGGTCCAAGGCACTACAAACTCATTGATTACGGAGGTCTGGAAACTGAGGACACCTACGCTGCCCGCAATTGGATGGTGAAAAACTGCGACCTGGTTGATCCAGAAAGAGTGGGGATTATGGGCTGGTCGCACGGTGGACTGCATACCCTCATGAATATATTCGATCATCCAGAATCCTATAAAGTCGCCTTTGCCGGAGTTCCCGTCAGCGACCTGGTGGCGCGCATGGGGTACAAGACTGACGACTACCGCGCTCTTTATTCCGCTGACTACCATATAGGCAAGACTGCCTATGAGGATGTTGATGAATACCGCCGCCGGTCACCGGCGTGGAACGCGCACAAACTGCAGACGCCCCTTCTGATTCACACCAATACCGCCGATGAGGATGTGAACTCTCTGGAAGTCGAACATCTCATCAATGCATTGAAGGCTGCAGATAAGGATTTTGAGTATGAGATATTTGAGGATGTGCCGGGCGGTCACTCTTTCGATCGTCTCGATACCAGCTTTGCGCGGGAGTGCCGGGAGAAAATCTACGAGTATCTGGCCGACTATCTGAAACCTTCCGGCAGCGATGAGAATGAATAAAGGATGGTATGGAGGTCTTCTGCATTGCTGTAGAAAACTGTCCTGAATCCGATTTGGATTCTTGATTGAACAGGATCTCCTGAGAAAAAATGAAGCCCTCATGTTCGCTGGCTTCTGTTCATGAGGGCTTCTTTCTTTGGGCATTTATTAAGGATTTGAAACTCAGATCAGCGCCAATCACTACCAACAGGGTAAAGATCAGCGGGAACATTTTCATAATCCAGCACTGTCAGGTCCGCCGGGCCCATGCCGGGAGCATCCACTTCAATTATTTCACTGGCCTCCTGGTCATAGTAGGCGCGGAAATGCACGCGAGATCTTACTACCAGGATGTCCAGCCCTGCAGGATCCAGGCCGAAAGCGCTGAAGCCTGCCTCGTCACGAACCTGGTGGTTGCGGCTGGTCAGAACCACGTAGCGTTCATCTCCCAGATCCAATACCGCCGACGGCCCGCAGTGCACCTTTCTTCCAGTACCCATCGGCCCGGTGAGCTGGTAAGTTACTTCATCCAGGAAAACCACTTTTCCGGTAACCTGCAGGGGCTCTCCTGAGGCCTGCCCCCAGCCACCGATTGATAGTTCAAGGGTGCTCTGAAGACCGGCATCCTGGCATTTCTGTACAGCATCAGCATCGTTCATGCTGGAAAGTGCCCATCCGGATGCCTGCTGCGTCAACAGCTCACGGGGGACGTAAGTGCTGTCGCCGGTGCGGTCTGAGCCGTCCGCCAGCACAACTGGTGTACTTCCTTCATCGACAGATTCCATGGCTTCTCTTACTGCATCCTCCGGTCCGAGGATGGGCTTGGTGGCCAGCTGCTCCCGCTTTTTCCACATCAGTAAGGAGATATCTCTGGCTACGGTTTCTGCCAGGCCCCGGTCACCGTCGGTGACAACAATTGCCGAGGCGCCGGCATCTGGGACATCGGCGTAACCGAATCCGGGGGCGATGGAGATATAGTAGATGCTGTCCTCCTTGTTTTTCCATTCATCAGCGCGCTGCCGGAAATCGGTCATCGGCGGAGCTTCTGACCACTGAAAGACGCTGGGGGACAGAACCTTCGGCTTGTGTAAGGCGACTTCAGGTTTGAAGTCTCCCCGGAGTGTCTTCAGCAGACAGCGGGAGGCGGCGACTCCAGTCTCATAGGTGTCTGTGTGAGGATACTTCTTGCAGACAAAGACTGCATCTGCTGCATCGGTGAGCTCGTGATCCTCGTTGGCGTGAAGATCGAGGGTAACCATTATTGGAATGTCGCCAACCGCATTTCGAACCCTGCGCACCACTTCTGCTTCCGCCTTGAGGTGGTTCTCTGCTGCCATGGCTCCGTGCAGGGCTAGAAGAACACCGTCGAGGTTTTCCAGGTTTTGCAGCCGCTCGACCATTTCACCGGTATACTTGTCAAAGGCCCGGGCTGTAACATGGCCGTGTACGCTTGCTCCAGCGCTGACTGTGCCTACAGGTTCTGCTTTTTGTTCGCGCAGTATATCAATGAATCCCTTGATATAACCGTGAACTTCCTCATTTTCTGAAATCACATCTTCACCGTACTGCACTCCGCGGACTTCAAAGTCTTCGATGTCAGTCAGTTTGTCCAAAAAGGTGTGTGTCTCATGTGAAAACCCGCCTATAGCAATCTTGTACATAATTTCACCCCGCCTGAAAAAGGATTATCTGTTCGGTAATTACAGATTCAAGGAGTTTGTAATCATTACCTGCCTGATTCAGTCTCTGTTGGGGGATTTTGAGTCGATTAGATAGAAAAAGGACCTGTTACTTTTGATCTGTCGCCCTCACCTCATTAAATTCTGATTGTACTGGGTTAAGGATCAACACAGTCTTACCCGGCAGTTGTGCTTGTGACATAATTCCATCAGGATGAGTATGAGGGATAATATTTGATTGCTTGTTTGCTTTGGGTGTTTATTTTATTCAGGTGGAGATGAAGAGTATGGTTCACTTTTGACTGCAGTGCTTTTGGTTGTGCTGGGTTATTTGTTTAAGCAGAAGGTGTAGAGGCTTTATAGCCGGTTATAGTATAGTTTTTAGACAGCAAAAGCAGGATTTATATCTATATACCGGAGCCGTGTGCAGCGGTATAGCAATGCTGTGTCGGCATCGGAGCCATTGCAGATGTTGCTTCCCTGAAAGATCTGAAAGGACAACAAGTTTGATGATCGAGGATGACAGGTCAGACCAATACCTGAGATGCCTTACAATTGACCTAACAACAGAAGTCGTGTTTTGAGTAGTGGAAAAGTAAATCCATCATGGAAGGGGTATATATATGACCAATCCCGTTGAACCAGCATTTGAGATGATCACCCAGACCCGTATTATGCTGGAGGAATATCTGCAGCCCACCCCCCTTATTTCTGCTCCCAACTTGACGGAGCAGGCTGGAGTGAGGTTGCTCTTGAAGTTGGAGATGTTTCAGCCGACGGGTTCTTTCAAGGTGCGGGGAGCATTCAGCAAGCTGCTGCGAATGTCCGACAACCAGAAAATAGTCACCGCCTCCAGTGGAAATCATGGTGCAGCCACGGCCTACGCCTGTCAAGTCCTGGCTCGTGATGCCGTGGTGGTGGTGCCTGAAGGTACACCCGACGCCAAGATCAAAAACATAGCCCGTTTTGATGTTGACCTCCTGTGTGAGGGGGAAACCTATGATAGGGCCGAAGAATATGCCCGTAAACTGGCCCAGGATGATGATCTGGAGTATGTCAGCCCCTACTGCGACCGGGATATAATTGCCGGCCAGGGTACTGCTGCCCTGGAGATGCTTGAGCAGACCGACCGCCTTGATGCGGTGATAGTGCCCGTAGGGGGCGGGGGATTGATCGGCGGGATGGCTGTAGCTCTGAAAAGTGCAGCACCGCACATAAAGGTAATTGGAGTGCAGCCCGAAGCTTCCTGTCCCATGTACCGTTCGGTGAAAGAAGGGGAAATGGTCGAGGTAGAACATCATCCAACCCTATCAGAAGCCACAGCTGGTGATATTCCCGAAGAAACGCTGGATATAGTGCTGCGGACTGTGGATGATATGGTAATCGTCTCCGAGGATGAAATTGCAGAGGCCATACGTCATCTGATACTGGAGGAGAAGATAGTAGCTGAGGGAGCAGCAGCTCTGCCGGCAGCAGCTGTACTGACCGGGAAGATCAATCCAGAATATTACGTCGGGAATGGCAGCTGTGCCCTCATTCTGTCGGGTAGAAACATTGATCCTGAAATCATAGCCAGGTTAGCATCTGTCAGTTAATTTTCCAGGAGATAGAACAAGGGGAGGGGAGGCAGCTCGATTAATGCCTCCCCCCAACTGTGAGTGAAGCAGGCACCTGTCTATATCAGTTGATTATCAGCTGGTGATGAGCTGCACTCTGTCGCCGTCTTTCAGTCTGTGCTTTATTGGGGCCAGTTGGCCTGGGAACTTTGCCGAAGGGCCCCAGATTCGCGCCTGTGTGATATCATTGCTCAGGTTCGAGTGAATCTCTTCGGAAAACTCCCTTACTGTACTTTCCGATTTCATTATTATCGGTTCACCCTCGCCATCACCTGATGTGTGTGGAAAGACCCTGATCAGGCCAGATGCTTTCCACAAATGCTGGAGTACATCATCAAAACCTTCCCTGGTCTCTGCCGATGCCCGTATGACTGTTTTTCCGGCAGTGACCTGTTCATACCTTTCAAAAACTGCATCCGCCGAGGGCAGGTCGCACTTGCTGGCTATGACAAAGCCAGGTAAATCAATATCAGCGTCAACCACCTCCTGATAGATAGTACAGAACTGATTGAAACCTTGTTCGGTCAATGCTCCCACAAACACAGCTACATCCGCTGCGCGTACAGCAGACAGGAAGGCTTTCCCGTTACCCTTACCTTCTGCCGCTCCTTCCACCAGGCCGGGGACTTCAACCAGCTGAATATAGGCTCCATCCACCTTAACCATGCCGGCTACTGGTTTGAGAGTGGTGAACGGGTAGTTCCCAATTCGCACCTGTCGACCGGTCAAAGCTGACAACAGTGACGATTTGCCGCAGTTGGGGGCTCCAACCAGGACGGCGGTACAGTCCCCTTCCTTTGCCACCATGAAACTCTCCCGGTGAACTACCCTGGTCTGTTTTTCCGCCCCCTTGATCTGATTCTTTATCCATCTTTTCAGCCGGCCGTAGGGGCCGGAGGTGTAACCTGGTAATTCGTTCAGTGTCTTTTTCAGCAGCTGTACCTTGTCCGGTTCAGACAGGCCTTTCAGCTGTGTTTTCAACTTCCTGCGCACTACATCTGCTGGAATAGGCATATGGGAAACTCCTTTCGCACATCAAAAAAACCACCGGATGGTTCCCGGTGGGCAGGTAATCAGTAATTATTGATTTGCCTTATCTCAGACAAACGGGCTGACGGTATTCATACTCCGTGGGCAGCCGTCCGGGAACCTATCTACTCTATGAGGGCATACTTCACCCTCGAAGACGGCTTGTGTTCCGCCGTATCGGCAGCGCTGCACTAACAGTATGGCGTGGATGAGGTTCCTGCTGGACATTCAGACTGCTCCCTTCTCGTGTTCAACAACTGTCATAATAATCTATGGAAATCTCCAGAGCAAGAGCCGCTCGGGGTATCGGTCCTCAATCAGGATAAATTGATCTGCTGTAGAAGATAGATGAAGGTGACCGGATAGCCATGTTACACAACCGCCGGTACAGTTATCACTGGTTATCTGTAATTTGTCTGAACCTTATGGTAACCTGAATTCGAAGATTTGGAGTGCTATCATCCCGATAATCATTAAATTCCGTCTGTGACCTAAGGTGATCATTTATATCGTAATCTGACTCCGAGGTAGGAGGGTTGATGCATGAGTGATATCTTGAAACACGTGGTGGTGGGAGATCTGATAGGTGAGCAGACTCATTACTTCAATTTGCCCGATAGGGTAAAGGGAGGTCTGTCATTTGCCGGTGGATTTGCCTCGCACATTATTCTTGATCTGATCGATATTGATTACACGGTCAACTGGTTCAACCCTCTCCACCTGCGCGCTGCTCGTCCTTTTGTGCTGGCTCAGGTTGCTGGCATATTAATTGTCCTGCACCTGGCCCTGCGGCACAGAATGACAAATGCCCGACAGAGTAACCTCCGGCTGCTGGCTATTGCTGGTTCTGTGGCTCCAGATATTATTGATGGTATCTATTCTCTGCTGAACCCTGAGGTGTGGTATACCGGTCAGCTTCTGTTTCCCTGGCACCGTACCCGCGGTCACATGTTCCGTACGGGGATGTGGCCCACTCTGGGTGGAACGCTGATGATAATGTTTTTGCGCTACTGCATTCCTCCAATATACCGGAAAATTAAAAAGTGGAGCTCAAGACTGGAGATGCTCCAGTAGTTCCACGATGTGGGGACGAGGTCTGGTCGTCCATGGTCTGTGTCCCCACTTACTGCATCCTCCTTCAGTGCAATTTCAGTTTTCTCTTTCCAAGACGGCATTCCCTTTGAAATTGCGGCAGTTTATATAAATTTTCCTCTGCCGTTGCACAGGATCTCCCCGTTTTATGTCGAATGTGCTTATGTTGGAGAACGGCATTATCGAAGCGCTGAAATTTCAAGATGCATTCACCTTGATGAAGGGAGGTCGTATTGACAGGTTTCGGTTTTAAAAATCAAATAAAGAGGAGGATTACGAGATGACAGACTTTTTCAAACTGCAAGAACACAATACTGATATACGCACCGAAGTTATTGCCGGCGTCACTACTTTTATGACCATGGCCTATATTATCTTTGTTAATCCAGATATTTTAAGTGCCGCCGGAATGCCCCGCGGGCCAGTAATGACAGCCACCATACTCACAGCAGGCCTGAGCAGTATTATCATGGCCCTTCTGACCAATTATCCATTTGCCATGGCCAGCGGCATGGGCCTGAATGCGTTCTTTGCCTTCACGGTGGCGGGAACCTACGGATGGCAGGCCGCTCTGGCTGCGGTTTTTGCCTCCGGTGTAGTGTTTGCCATTTTGGCTCTGACGGGAACAATACATTACATAGATGCGGCCGTTCCCACCACTCTTAAAAAAGCAGTAGCTGCGGGTATTGGATTGTTCATTGCCTTCATCGGCCTGCAGAGTGGGGGAGTAATTGTCGGATACGAGGCTACGCTGATATCTCTGGGTAATCTTACCCAGCCTGGTCCGCTGCTTACCCTGATTGGTCTTGTGATCATGGCTGTGTTGATGGCGCGTAAAGTAAAGGGAGCCATACTTCTGGGGATTTTTCTGACCACGATTCTGAGTTTCTTTATGGGTATTCAGGAATTCCCATCCAGTCTGGGCGAGATCTTCGGAATGCCGGCCGGTCTTGGACCGATTGCACTGCAGCTGGATCTTTCAGCACTGACGACTATACCCTTCTTTGTGATCTTCTCATTCATTTTCGTCGATGTATTTGACACCATGGGTACGCTGCTGGGAACAGGTGCACGCGCCGGTTACCTCGATGATGAGGGTCGGCTTCCCAAGGTGGACCGCGCGATGCTGGCAGATGCAGTGGGTACTGTTGGTGGCGCCCTGATGGGAACCAGCACTGTCACCACCTATGTGGAGAGCACAGCGGGAATTTCCGAAGGTGGGCGCACGGGACTGACCTCGGTGGTCACCGGCCTGCTGTTTTT
>CAZRFK010000011.1:0-33580 GCA_964599275.1 uncultured Clostridia bacterium | reverse complement strand
TTATTAGAAGAGCGGGATGTAGACCGTTACAAGGTGAAGGGTAAGAGACCAAAGCACCTCACTGGCTGTTAAAGGCTTCTTACTATATGGTTATTATGAATAACACTCCTGGTTTCCCCCAGGGAATTGGGAATACTTACCTCCACTCGGTCACTTCATCCACAGACAGACGGGGTCTTGCATCAGGAGATTCATTGCTGTATCCCACTGCAACCGCTGCCACCAGCTCCTCTTTTCTACCGAGCCATTCGCGGATCTGATCCGCTGCGAAAAACACATCGCATATCCACAGGGTCCCCAGGCCCATTTCTTCAGCTCTCAATAGCATATTTTGAATGGCTGCTCCTATGGATTGAATATCCACTGACAAAAGATACCGTTTTGCCCCGGTGAGATCATCATCCGGGGTCCAGTTGCAGTTGAACACCACAATAAGCGCCGGTGCCTGCCGCATGACTTCAGCGGAGTATTCCGCGCTTCCCGTGGAATGCCCCTCTGCTTTTAAGTGGGTCAATGTATCTCCCATGACATCTACCAGATCATCTTTTTCAGCGCCTTTGAGTACGACAAACCGCCACGGCTGAGCGTTTTTCCCTGAAGGTGCTAGAGTTGCTGTCTCCAACAGTTGTCTCAGCTGCTCATCTGAGACTGGATCATCCCGAAAAGAGCGAATGCTGCGGCGGTTGGTGATCGCCTTCTGTACCTTCATTCAACCCACATCCTTTTCATGGATACTTTTTACCGTTTTCTCCAACAAGCACAGTATTCCTCCATCTATGACAACTGAGGCTGCTGCGTCCCATCCTGGCATAGGTGTGAGTAGTTATATCTGGGTGTTGCGATCTGGTTTAGGTCAGATCCAATCGTGAGGATTGATGGACCAACATCAGGAGACTGCTGTGGATCTACCCATCACAGCGGCAATTGTCTGAATTACCGCTCTGCGTTGACGCTTCTGGGTATTTATCGTAATATTACGATGAAAGGGGGATTTTCGTGGATGACAAGCAGACCATTAGAGAGCATTATGCGCAATCTCTGGTAAACAACAGCTGCTGCGGCCCATCACCTTCTGCTGACTGTTGCGAAGATGTGGACCCTGACAAAGTTCAGGTGGCCGAACTGCACGGTTACTCTGAAAATGAACTCAGAGATACAGTTGCGGAGGCCTTCCTGGGTTTTGGCTGCGGTAATCCCACTGCCATAGCAAGTCTGCAGGAGGGGCAAACGGTGTTAGATCTGGGCTGTGGAACCGGTTTTGACGTGTTTTTGGCCGCTGAACAAGTTGGGCTTGAAGGAAAAGCCATCGGGGTGGATATGACTCCCGAGATGCTGCAAAAAGCCCGAGCAGTAGCCGAAAAAAACGATATCGATAACGTTGATTTCCGTATGGGAGAGATAGAACATCTTCCCGTGGGTGACAAAGAAATTGACGTGGTTATTTCAAACTGCGTAATTAACCTGTCTCCATCTAAGAAGGCGGTGTTTGCGGAGGTTTTCCGTGTTCTCAAACCGGGGGGCAGAGTTGCCGTTAGTGATATCCTGAAAAGGAAGGAACTGCCCCCGAAGATGAAACAGCGTTTGTCTGAGCAGTGCAACTGCGTGACGGGCGCAATGACGACTAAACAGGCACACAATATCATGAGGCAGGCGGGTTTAGTTGACATAAACATTATCGCCGAGGAAGACAGCGATGCCATTGTTGAGGATTGGTCAGACGAATTTGATCTCAGCAAGGTGATATATTCTGCCCGCATCTCAGCGAAAAAGGCTGCAGCGAAACATGTATGATGATGAAGTGATGGAGATTGCCGGGCTGTGCAGGGCGCTGGGCAATCCCCATCGCGTAAAGATAATGAAAATTCTTTCTGAACAACCAGAGGATTCACAGTGCATGGTGGGCAGTATTGTCGAACAGCTGTCCATATCTCAGTCAACTGTATCGCAGCATCTCAAGCAGTTGAAAGAGGTGGGGTTGATAAAGGGCCGTATTGAGGGACCGAGTGTCTGTTACTGTCTGGATGAGGATGCCCTGCAGCGGCTGAGGTATCTGATGGATAATCTCGAAGCTTATCGCTGAACATCCCTGCTGCTTTTATGCACCAGATGCTGCGCAATTGTATATGGCCAAATAAGGGTTGTGCCCAGTCAATACTCCGCGGTTCTTTTTAAACTGAACTGCCAACAAGTCCGCGCCTGCAAATTCTTTTTTCTGGCGGATGAATTGCGTGTGCCCGGCGTGAGCGCCGGCTCAAGGTTTAAGTCACGAACAGGGGTTGGCAACAGATCCACTATTAGCTCAACAGCAAAATTGTCCGCCGCGCGGCGGACAATTTGAAAGCAGCCAGGCAAACCTCCCACCCTTCAAAGATACCTTCTACCCCTCAAAGCAATACAAGTGTTCTCAGTAGGAACAGTCATCGTTTTTGCCTGTGGAGGTCTGCAGGAAAAGTGGACTACTAAGCTCACTGTGAATTGTCTGTTTCCGTAAGATTCAGCGCTGTTGACCAGTCAGCGGATCAATAAATCACAGAAATGACTGCTCATATGACTGCCATCCGAAAACAGGTTTTTGCGTGTGCACGTTTCAATATGTTGTGGAACGGAGACCTCTTCACCGCCTGGTGTGAACCTCACAATATCCTGACTTTTTGGAGGTAAAACTAACCTTGAACGAGAAGTTTAAACAATGTGCCCAACAGCAATGGGCTCATGATAGGCCCGGTAAAGATGGCAGCTGCAGAAACTGATAACTTGCTGGAAAGGTTCGTAGAAGGAAGTAGCCATCTTCCGACAATGCTGCACCGCACCTGAGTTAAAGGTGTTATCCGGGTTTTTGTTCAGTTGATGAGTGCACCCGGAACTGATGAGGAACATAGCCTGTGAGTAATTGAAAATTATCGTGTCAGCAGGGACACCCATGACGGGGGTCCATCTCCCTGCCGACAGTATTTGCTGGATTGGAAGTTTTGGTAATACTAACGGCAGATGCAGAGAGCTGTTGTCTTGTTAAGAGACAGGATAAGGAGGAAAAATGAGCTGGGAAATCGAGGTACAAAAAACTGACGAGGGTAAGAACCGACCTGCGGATGAGCATCTGGGCTTTGGAAATGTTTTCACTGACCACATGTTTATCGCCGACTATAAAGCTGATTGTGGCTGGCAGAACCCGCGAGTCATCCCTTTGCAACCGCTGCAGCTTGAGCCCTCCGCCGCCTGCTTTCATTATGGGCAGACCATCTTTGAGGGCATGAAAGCGTACAACAGCCAGGATGGGCGGACTCTGCTTTTCAGACCGGAGGACAATGCAGCGAGGCTGAATAAGTCGTCAGAACGAATGTGTATGCCTATGTTGAATGAAGAGCTGTTCGTGCAGGCTGTCAAAAAGACCGTCGCTGTGGACCGCGACTGGATTCCAACAGCTGAAGGTACTGCTCTTTATATCCGACCTTTTGTCATCGCCACCGAAGCATTTCTGGGACTGAAACCTTCGTCCGCGTACAAATTCATTATAATCATGTCTCCCGTGGGTTCTTATTACGAAGGTGGCCTGGATCCCACCCGGATTTATGTGGAGACTGAGCACGTACGTTCGGTTGAGGGAGGAACAGGTGCGGCAAAAACCGGGGGGAATTACGCCCGGGGATTGAAGGCGGAGGCTGAGGCCAAGGAAATGGACTGTGATCAGGTGCTCTGGCTTGATGGGAAGCAGGGTAAATACGTGGAAGAGGTCGGAGCCATGAACGTTTTCTTCCGGATAGACGATGAAGTAGTTACTCCTCCGCTGGAGGAAGGTACCATTCTAGCCGGTATCACCCGTGATTCAGTTATCAAACTGCTGAAAGACTGGGGTGTGCCAGTGAAACAGCGGAGGATTGCCATAAATGAGATTGCCGATGCTTATTCCAGGGGAACCCTGCAGGAGGCATTTGGCACAGGCACCGCTGCAGTTATTTCACCCATAGGTGAACTTCTGTGGGATGGAATTACCATGGAAATTAATGATGGACAGACTGGTGAGCTGACGGGGAAAATTTACGATGAGCTGACCGGAATTCAGACGGGAAAAATCGAGGACCGGTTTGGTTGGACTGAAGAAATATCTGCTGGGGATTAAGGTATCCCTGAACGAATCAGGATACCCATCTGTACCCGAAAGAACAATACAGGGCAGCCGTCATTTTTCCGTACGGCTGCCCTGTTCAGGTGATGCTGCTGTTTGTTGACTTTTTTCACTATCCTGTCTTTTGACACCCTCAACTTATGTAGCCTGACTCCATCAGACAATTGAGTGAGCCATATTTATCAACTTTCAACATCCAGACAACTGTGGGTGTCGCCATCTGAGTGTTCAGTCGAATATCAGGCAGGATGGTTCCATTTGAGAGCGGACAGACCGATAAATTGTAAAAGGCCTTGATGTTTTGGGATACCTGAACAGCAAAACGTGGGCGGTCAATGATCAGCGGGACTCTGTTGTCAGGTTTCTGCGGTGACTTATATTCTGGTCTGAACGACTGCGAGGAAATGCACAAGCCTCGGACCTGTATCTTGAGATCCCCGGCTGCAGAGGAAGGATATTCCTTCGCACTGAAGAACTATTACGGTATGCAAACTAGTTTCAGGCAAGCAGGGGGAGCGATGTGTTGACCAGGCTTTGAACCCAGGGAATTAGAGTTGAATGATGTTAGCGCTGTCTCCCCTCAGCATTTGTGGAGGACGGAAAGGGGTTCTGTATGAGTGAATGCCCGTGGAAAAAAGCATTTGAAACCCATGCCAGCGAAGTAGTCGCTGCAAATCAGATACCCGGAATGGCTTTCGGAGTTGCCCGGGATGGAGAGATACTGGAATCTGGGGGGGTTGGATTCAGCGATCTGGCAGAAGAAATACCCACAGATCCCGACACCGTGTACGGCATCGGTTCCATAACCAAGTCGTTTACCTGTCTGGCTGTAATGCAGCTGCAGGAGCGGGGAGTACTCAGCGTTGAGGATCCGGTCAATAAATGGCTTCCTGAATTCCGGCTGCCGGGTGATGCGGATACTGAAGGAATTACCCTGCATCACCTCATGACTCACACCAGCGGCATGCCACCTCTGATTTCATTATTTCACGCAATGGCCCGCAGTATGGAGGATGACCCCAGCGTTGAGGAGTTCAGAGATGACGTAAGTGATCTGAAAGCCATTGACACTTATGAGGAACTGATGGACCTTATAGCGGAGCTCGACTTTGAATTGTTGGGTGCTCCAGGCGAGTGTTTCAGTTATTCCAACGATGGTTATGGACTTTTAGGAGCGGTAATTGAGCGATCTTCTGAGCAGTCGTATTCGTCGTTTTTGCAGGAGAACATTCTTGAACCGTTGGACATGCAACACACGACACTGCAGACGGATAAGTTGGAAGAGTTCTCAAAGGTCACCAAACTGTATGCTTCAAAGGATAAGCAGGGTAAGGAGATGATTTACCACTCCCCGGGCTGGTGGGAATTTCCGGCCATGGAAGCGGCCGGTAGACTCCTGTCTACGGTAAATGATCTCTTGAAATATCTCGAAGTGTACCGATGTCTGGGCGAGGTGGACGGCGAACGCATTGCTTCAGAGGAGAGCATAAGGCAGATGATGCATCCCCACGTCTCGGCGCCCTATCCGGCAGAATCTCACTATGGGTACGGCCTATCAGTGCAGACTGATTATCACGGTGTGACGCTCGTGGGACACGGGGGCGGGATCAAGGGAGTATCTGCAGACGTTTTGATGGCTGTGGAGGATGATATTACCGCAGCAACCCTGTCCAACCTGTCTGGTGTTCCCTCCCGTTCGGTGAGCCGGGGGGCGGTCAATGCGCTGAAACAGCTACCCCCTGATACCCCGCAGTTTGATCTCCCTGAATACGATGCTTCACCTGAGCAGCTGGAAAAGTTTGCCGGATCTTACAAATCCGGAGAAGGGGCCAGCTTTGAATTATACACCTCAGATGACGAACTGTTTGTCAGTATGAAGGATAAGACTTATATTGCCGAGGCGGTTACCGAGGATGTCATCCGCATCAGCCCAACCGGCCGTGACATGGTGATGAAGGCTCTGACTGATGATGAGGGTGACACGTGGGCCATCGCCAGCGGATATCGCATAATACAGAAAGTCAGCGAGGAAGAGACAGGGCAGGACTGTAATGGTGATGAAGAATAAAGTCAGGCGCAGTAAGGTACTGCTATTGTCCGTTCCGGCGGGCTGAGCTGACAGATGCTCAAACTTTAGCGTTCGGCCGTATGACAAAGACAAGTACATGAGCAGGGCAGCCGGTAGGTTATGGCTGCCCTGCTCGGCGACCGCTCCCAGCAAGATCGCATCGGCCCGGCAGAACTCATTGAGCACTTCAGTGGTGAGCGGCTCTCCGGGTTGTTCGATGGACGCTGCACCGTCATGTCAGTCCGCTGATGGAATCAGTGGTTCAACGGGGCAACGACATTTTGATAGTTCGCGAATTGACGGGGGGGGGATTATACTACGGGGCAGGTCAGCTGTCGGTTAAAAAAGTGAGGCGACCGCATACGATACCATGGCTTACAGCCGGGGTGAGATCGAACGAATACTCCAGCAAGGATTCAATAGAGGCCGACAGCGATGCGGGATCTTACACAGTGTCGACAAGTCCAACGTACTGGCCTGTTCCCAGTTGTGGAAGCGCGCAGCTTCGGAGATGGCCTCAAAGCATCCTTTTTAACCTCTTTCAATGCTCAGACCAGCCGATGCTTCTCTTTTTTCTGGGGTTTGCAAAGTTAATAACAGGTTAGTAGCTTTCAGGGAAGAGTGTGACAATTTCAGTCATACGGGGATTATGTACTGGAGGTCTGTATTTCCTTGACAGGAAAGGATGTAGGGTGGACGCTAAATAATAGTTATGTAACCTCCGGCGCAGCAACTGACCTGATGGGTCAGATTGTATTAAAATAAGACAGTGTTGGGACAGGAGGGGCAAAATGCTGAGAAAAACCAAAATTGTGTGTACTATCGGACCGGGCTGTGAATCTGAAGAAACCCTGGCGCTTATGGTTGAAAACGGGATGGATGTTGCGCGGTTGAATTTTTCTCATGGGAACCATGAAGAGCACCTGCGCAGAATTCGAGATTTGAGAGAGGTGTACAGTCAATCTGAGCAACCGGGAGCTATTTTACTGGACACCAAAGGGCCTGAAATTCGTCTCGGCCGGATAGCGGATGGCGCTGCGGACCTGACCCAGGGCCAGGAGTTTGTATTGACGACAGAAGAAGTGATGGGAAACCAGAAGCGAGCCACTGTTTCCCATTCAGACTTCACCGCAGATGTCTCTCCAGAGGACAGAATCCTTCTGGATGATGGTCTGATCGAGCTTACCGTCAATGAAGTGACCGGAACAGAGGTAAAAACAGTCGTCAGAAACAGCGGAACAATTAAGGATAGAAAGAGTGTCAGCGTTCCAGGTGCTTCATTGTCATTACCATCGATGACAGACAAAGACAGAGAAGATATCCTGTTGGGGGTCGAACAGGATGTTGAATTTATTGCTGCTTCTTTCGTTCGAAAAGCCCAGGATGTCTTGGAAATCAGGAAATTTCTGGAGGAACATGACTCAGATATTCCGATTATATCGAAAGTGGAAAATCAGGAGGGCGTTGACAACCTCCTGGATATTCTGGAGGTTTCTGATGGACTTATGGTAGCCCGGGGTGACCTGGGAGTGGACATTCTTACCGAGGAAGTGCCCCTTGTTCAAAAGAGAATGATAACCGAATGCAATCTGGTAGGTAAGCCGGTGATTACTGCCACCCAGATGCTCGAATCCATGACGGACAACCCCCGGCCGACCAGGGCAGAAGCGAGTGACGTGGCCAATGCCATTTTTGATGGTACAGACGCGGTCATGTTGAGTGGTGAAACGGCGGTGGGCAAATATCCAGTTGAAGCAATTCAAACCATGGCCCGGATTGCTAAAAGTTCAGAGCAGCAATTAAAAAAGGCCAGGTCTGAGCAGGACTGGGATCCTGAGACCAGTGTGACAGAAGCCATTGGATTTTCTACTTTCCAGATCGCCAACAAGCTGAATGCAGATGCGATTGTAACAGCGACTGAGTCAGGGTACACAGCGAGAATGGTTGCCAAATTCCGGCCCAGGACCCCTGTTGTCGCGGTAACTCCCAGGGAACAAGTGCTGCGCAGACTGTGCTTGAGCTGGGGGGTTTATCCTGTCAAGTCTGATGAGCCAGAGGATGCCACCGCGGATGAGATGTTTAGAGAATCTATTCGGGTTTCTGTAGATTCAGGATACGTCAATCAGGGAGATCTGATCGTCATTACAGCGGGTGTTCCCGTAGGTGTTTCAGGTACCACGAACCTCATTAGAGTGCATACAGTGGGAGAAATAATATTATCGGGTGCAGGAATTGGGAAGCGACCGGTAACTGGAGAAGTTGTCAGAGTAGGTAATGCCGGTGATGCGAATAAGATCACCGATGGCGCAGTGGTGGTCGTTCAGGAGTCCACCAAAGATATAGTTTCAGGGTTACACAGAGCTGCAGGTCTGATTGCAGAGGAAGAAGGCTATACCTCTCCGAGTGCCATTGTAGGCCTTGAACTGGGTTTGCCTGTCATCGTCGGAGCAGAGAATGCGCTCGAGCTGTTGGAAGAGGGCGAGGAAGTGACGATTGACCCCCTTCGTGGTCTTGTCTATAGGGGAGAAGCCACAATTTTATAGCAATATATATGGTGATGAAAATATAGTATCAGGGTTTCAATGGTAACGAGACAGTTATTTCAGTTCGGTCTCTTTTGATAACTGTGGATTTACCGAAGTAGTGATAATTGTGCCCAGAGGACCCTTGACGTCCACCCCACTACCAGTGATTATGTCCAACCCATCAGATGTGTTTATGCAGCTGTTTTCCTGCAGACAAGAATTGAGGTGAAACGGTAGAACCAGGTCATTACGGATTTCAGATTCTACCGTGGTTGTGCTGCAGGCTGTCACCGTAGTTCAATTTCGGTCAGGAACTCGATCCACCTCTGACTGTATTCGTCATTTGTTATTATCATTCTGTAAGCGCCCGACTCTGTATTTTCCCGGGTAGACAGGGGCTGGGCGTTGATCCTGTAGACCACAAACACCTCATCAACTTCAATTACTTTCTCAATTGGTAGGGCTGCGGCGTAGCCGTCGCTGGCCCGGGCGATTATCTGCCTGATTCCTTCTAACTCCACACCAAGGCTGTATAACAGTTCTTTGAGAAGTACTCCGGTGTAAGCCCGGTCTTTTTCGTCACTGCGATCAACTGTGAATTGGTGCTGCCGTAAATTCTTGATTGAGGCAGACTCAACTGTATGAATCTGTCCATTTTCAGAATAGATATTGAGCTGTAATTCCCCCTCGCAGCTGATGTTATTTATATTATCAGATATATTGAGAGGGGGAGGGGCCGCAGTTATTATCATTCCTACAGCAGCTGCAGACCCTTATTCCCCGTAATCGCCTCCATCAAACACCCAGTATGGTATGAGCATGTCTTCATTCTTAAATAGACCGTGACTTCCACCTTCTTCGGTCTCGTGCATGCCGTGATCCGAAAATACGATAATATGACCGTCCCATGCATCTGTTAACTGCTGAAGATATTCATCGATCTTTGTGATCTGCTGCAGAGTTTCATCGGCCAGATCGCCGTAATTATGACCTGCCCTGTCGACATCTTTGAAGTGGACCATGAGAAAATCATAGTCTTCACCGGTGTAATCCAGGGCAGTTTGCAGTATTTCGTCGTCAGTGCTTCCATCGTCATTTTCATCCACACACAGCACCGGGTTGATTTCCAGATCTATCACCTGAATTGGTCCCATAATGGCGGCAGCCTTGAGATCGTTCTGCAGCGTATGTTCAAAAATAGTGGGGACCTGCGGGGAACGCTGCCTCCTGCTGTGGATCCCGGTTTCCTCCGGTGTCTTTCCGGTTACCGAGGCTGCGAAATTGACCGGTGTGACCGGTGGATATACTGCCAGCGCTTTTTCGGCGCGGGGAAGACTGCTCAAAAATGGAGCGTATCCGTTTTCGGTTACATGCAGGTACTGGTGATAACCCAGACCGTCAACCAGAACAGCCATAATCTGTTTTCCTTGTTCCAGCAGTCTGATGGAATCATGATATACATCAGTGATTTTCTTTTCCGGTGGATCCATAATCAACCCCCTGACGTCATCGATGACCGGGTTGCCGTCTGCCCGGTAGGATATGCTGCTGGGATTCAGAATGAATTGACCCGCCTGCTTCCCAGATTCCATTTCTCCCTGTCGTCCCACCAGGAGGTATTCATCAAAATCCATGTCATCCAGCACATCATTGATTTTGGGCACCTTATACCTGTTGAAGGATCTGACCTCAAGTTCATTGCCCCCGTACTGCTGCGTTGAAGTTCCCACATGGTCAGAAGATTTGGTGTAATCCTGCCTGTGCAGCTGCCCCACTGAGGTGTTCAGGAGGTTTGCTGTGGAATCTATAATGTTGAAACTCGAGCCATGCTGCTTGCCTTCAGCAATAACTACTACTTCGGCCAGCTGTTTTATGTTGGCAGAACGCGGGTGGTTGAAATTTATGGCTTCCCAGCCGTGGGATTCACTGATACCGATAAAACTTTCAGAAAGATTTCTGTTACACATTGAAGCGCTCCTTCCATCGTGTCCGACCAGCAGCAGCGTCTGGCTGGTGCTGGAAGGGACTGCTTCGTCGAGGAGATCCTCAAAAGGCACCGCCTGCACTGAGCGGTCATCTACCTGAAGGGTCTCTGTTTCAATGCCTGTTTGGTCAACGTTTTCTAAATTAAGGGGGTTCTGTACATCGCCTACCACCTGCAGCGGGGGAAGTGCCAACACGGTCCTTTCCCCCTGAAGCCAGACAAACAATCCCCCGGCCACCAAAATAACAATGACCAGTATTGCTCCTGCCAGCAGTTTGGATTTTCCGTCACTCATCAGTTGCCCTCCCAGTCCTGTGTAATATTTTCTCATGTTGTGGTTTTCCGTAACACCATAGAAAATGTGCCTACATTGAGATGGGCAGGGAGCACGCTGCAGACCCCCCGGGTTTTTTCCCTGTCAACGCCTACATCCCTCATCAAGATCAAAGCAGCGCAGAATGCTCAAGGCCAGTACTAATCTACCACCCTCACCACCAGCAGATCTTTGACTGCAGTATCTCGGGGCAGGCCATCAAAAACCGATGCAACTTCCCCGCTGTCGCGGAAAAAGACTATTCCCAGTTCCAGATTATCGCCCGCTATCTCTACTGAATAACCATCAGAAGCCTGCAGTTCATAGGTGTCTGCCTGCGCAAGTCCCAGCTGGGCGATCAGTTCGTCCAGTGACACTCCACTGTCGTCTTGTACAGAAGAAGTACCCAGCAAGTTCGGGCTCTGATTGACTGATACGAATGCGGTGTTGCCATAAACGAACCAGGCTAGATCGCGGACATGCATGCCCCGTGGCAGTTCAGGATCTCTGAATGCAGGGGCGTCATCACCGGTTACCACCAGAAAGGCGTCAGCGAAAACGTCATAGTCTTCAGTTTTTTCGAATCCATCTGCTGCTACCATAAGGACCGAATCTTGTGAACCTCTCACATCAGTCAGGAGCTTTTCGGTCCTGACTGCTTGCCTTTCATCGTCATAGCCGTCCTCATAACCAACTGTGTCCATCATCGCAACAGCGGTTTCGATAAATACGATCTTTTCGACTTCAGATGCAGTTTCTTCTTCCTGGGAAAGCTCAATATTGACGAGGTTTTTCACCCAGTACAAGCTTTCTTCCTCAGGGATGAATGCCCTCAGCGGTCTGCTGTCCTCATAGAGAGGTTCGCCGTCTATTTCGTATGCCAGGATTATGTCGTTTTCTTTCAGAACTTCCTCAGGCACATCGACTGCGTAGCCATCGCCGGCTTCAAATCTGATACCATCAAGATCGTCCACAGCGATATCGAGCTCATTCAGGATCTCATCCAGCAGAACACCCTCAATGGGATACTTTTCTTCCCCTTCATCGGTATCACGGGTGATTTCCCGGATTTCAGAGGAGTGTTTTTCCATGAGTTCGGCCACAGAAAATTCCGTTTCTCCGATGATCTCACCGGTTATGGTAAAGAAATCATTTTCACCGGTGTATTCATCAGTCGTTTCTGTTTCGGCTGCACAGGCGGCAAACGACAGCATGATCAAAAGTACCAGGCTGATTACTAAAAACAGTTGTTTCACCTGAGTATCTCCTTTCTCTTGAGGTGTTAAATTCCAGTCAGGCACAATAAGAAAACGCCACCCCGAAAAGGAGATGGCGTTGTGTAAGATTCACGCACACAAACTTCTGGATTCTCCTTTCCAAGCGCGGGAGGCTTCCAGGTTTCCCTCAGAAGCCCTACCGGTCCTTGTCCCATAGCCTCTGACAGTGACTTTAGAGAACATGACTCGGAGAATGTTGGATTGTCAAAGTTAGAGCAACGGGTTCTCTGCTCTTAAAACAAAATTCTTGACTGCAGTTTAAAATCCTGCCCGGATTTCTGCGGCTAACTTTGAGCAGGGTCAGTTGCCTGCAGGAGTACGATTGAATTTTTTCCATGGTGGAGTGCTGCTAATACCCTCGATTAATTATGATAATAACGGACAAATCGAATGAATATGGCTAGCTACAGTCAAATTTCTACCTCATACGCTGCTGCTCCTTTAAGGCCGACAGGGGCTTAGGATCAAAGGTAATATCTCTTTCGACCGGGGGGCCCAAGTGTTCTCTCACCTTCTTAAGTTCAATAGCCAAGCTCCTCAGTATGCCCAATTACACAGCCGAATAGGACCTCTTATCCATCGTACTCTCCCAGATACCATGTCCAGCTGCTATCGGGAGTGAAGTATTTACCCTGTACGGTTGGGTCGTCGTCCTCGTCAGTGGAATACAGCGCCGGCAGCCTATCCTTCAGCTCTTTTGTCATCAGGTTCATTCTCCATCATCTCCCTTCCCAAACCGACCTGGACGTTATCTTCACCTGCGAGCAGCAAACGCATGAGCAGAAGCAGCAGTTTCCTCATGGCTCTATCCTAACGTCCGACCAGCGGCCGTCAGACTTCTGCTGCAGATTTCACACCCCTCTGTGTAAGGTGCACAACCAGACATCCTTGGCAGGTGTATATATACCGATTCCGACCTCGCCCGGTAGCTCATCAGTGGTGCTTTCCATAGCCTCGATAGATAATGGTGGTCAAAGCCACCTCGTCCTTTACTTGTGGTTGGTGATTCGACAACAATAAGCCAGCTCGCAGATTTGGCCTCATGGGTTATCACTCCCTCAGTATAGCCCAACAGAACATACGCAGCCCCTGGCATCTATTAGCAGAGGGCTGCTGAATCGACTTATTGGGCTATATTGCGTCAGCTTTTTAATTTCCTGAAGGTTATGTCCCTGTTGTTCGGCAGCGTCACATTGTATTGTTCGCCTACTTCGATATCTTCCTGGCTTACGCTGAGCTGCTGACAAACCGCAGATTTTTGAACTCATCCCCCGGAATTTCGATGCCCAATTTTCGAGCCGCGCTGACGGCTTTTTTGATGGCAGTTTTGCGTTTCTGGTTAAGGTCACTAATCTGGGACTCCACTTCAGACTGTTCATTGTCGCCCGGGATTGTTAATGTTATTATAGTAACTGTATACTGAATTTTTCGATATGCTTGCTCATCACAACTAGCCGCGTAGTTCCCTCGCCGCCTACAGTGGCAGCGGGGGAACCGTCATGAAGTTTATCTGAAAAGGGAGGTATTCGGTCATGGACTGGAGTGAGATCGATCCCCAGGACACCAACGTGATCATGCATATGTATCGTGGTGAGATTCAGAGGCTGAACACCTGGCGTCAGCGTATGGACAGGACCAGCAACTGGACCATGGTCATCACCGTGGGAATTATAACGTTTGCCCTGAGCACGCCCCATGCCCCACACTGGACGGTGCTCCTGGGATTGTTTCTGATCTATGTGCTGCTGTTTTTGGAAGCCAGACGCTACCGGGATTTTGACGTCTGGCGCTGTCGCGTAAGGGTGCTGGAGGAGATGTTTTTGGCCGTGTTCTTCGACCGCAGGCTGGATACGGGAGATGAATGGAAACAGGTTCTGGCCCACGATTTGCAAAATCCCAGATACAAAATAAGCTGGCTGGAGGCGGTAAGAAGGCGTCTGAAGAGAGTTTACATCTGGGTGATACTAACATTCCTGGTTGCCTGGACGGGCAAGATCTACCTTCATCCTGAGCAGGTGAACACGGTGAGGGAATTTTTTGACCGAATTTCTGGTTCCCTCAGTTACCAACTCGGAGTGATGTTTTTCTTTCTGATAGTTGGGACAGTAGTGCTGACATCACTTTATTTTCTGCTGGCGGCTCCGCAGAGGGAGGCCCGGGGAGTTACAGATACAAAACAGATTGATGAAAAATTTGCCACTTCCGAATACATCGAGAAGTTCGACGATTCAGATGACACCTCCGCATAAAATCCATTTCAGCATCCGCTTGTATGTTGGCCTCCTCTATGATCCTTTTAACTTTGGTGTAGAACCCAAAAGGGCTATCCGTCAACGGTTGTTGATTCTGCGCGTGATGCCCTGGGTGTTGCAGTAGATTCCCCGCCATCCGGACCCCGCATAAATAGCGGAAACGCCCGTCCCAATACCACATTCTGAGGATGGACGCTTCGTTGTCAGGTCTATGCTCACCGGCCATGTTTCATCGCTATAACCTCTTCCTCCACAAATCTCAACTTCAGCACCACCTTTTCAATCGTCACCCTCCCATCCTTTACCAACTTCGACTCTCGAGAAATAGGCTCAGAGGAGGATTGGAGACGGGGGATGGCGAACGGTAAAGTACAACAGCAGCCAATATCTGGGTGATAACTTGCGACGATTAAGATTGCACTCGGCGATGGCATACAAGATGCCTCTATCATTCAACCAGACAATTTCCGAGAATTCGGGCAGATTCAGTGGGACAGTCCCAAGGAGGTGGTTTTCGATGCGTCGCTATTTGAACGAGACAAATTACGAAAGGTTCATTTCCGACTTCCGGTTCCTTTTCGGCCTGATTCGAAACTCTTATGGGGATCTGGACCTTCGCCTGCGCGACAACTACTTCAACCTTTACTACAGAGGTAACAGCATGCTGAAGGTGGACTTCCAACAATCAGACTACAAGATATCCATTCACAGAAAGTTCTGCTCCGGTGTATTCGAGGGGGCTGACCCCCGCCTCGAGTCCATAGTGGAAAACTCCTATAAGCCAAGAGAATACGTTTACTACTACGTTCCTCCGTCTCTTCTGCACGTATTTGTGCAGCGAGCGCATCTGGACCGACTAGCCTCCAGAATTAAAAATGTGAATCAGGGCGAAGAAACCACCTTTGAACACGCCTTAATCACCGACAACATGAATCGCCAGGACTATATGATTATAGACCGCCAGATAACAGAACCCGGCTTGGGGTACCGGATGGATTTGCTGGGCCTGAGTCAGCGGGAAGGTTCTACGTACTCGTTGGAAGTGATAGAAGTAAAAATGGGGAACAATCGCGACCTCGTTGGCCCTGTGGGCGACCAGATAGAAACATACGTTCAGCACGTTCGAGACAACGTCGAGGAATGGGCGAGCAGCTATGAGCAGACCTACTATCAGCTGCGGCAGACGGATATCTTCGACCATCCCGAGCATGACACCATCCACATACAACCGGAGGTTAGCGGGCGAGTGGTGGTCATGGGTTACTCGGGCCGTGCGGAAATGTTAATCAGTAAGTTGAAGGAAAAACATCCGTCGGTGAGGGTACAGCAGATGTCTCATCAGCTGGAACATTGATAATGTCAGTAATCAACCTTTTTTGCTAGTTGAATGGCGCAAGACTGTTGCTAGGAATCAGGCGTTTAAAGAAACAGGGTTTTTCGGAAACCAAAATACTGTGTGCGAACCTACTTCTCCGAAATGGAATCATACAATCGACACCCTGTAAAGGAGATGGGAGTTTGATGACTGACCTGAACCGAGACCTTGGTCAACACAGATTGCAGGTCCATAGCGCCCGCCCCATACGCACTGTGAGGACGGACGCTTCATTTTTATGATTATCCCCACCGACCGTGCTTGATCGGTATCTCCGTCTCCTCATTGAACCTCAGTTTCAATGCCGCCTCGGTCGGGGACGCCTCCATCTTCTCTATCAGCAGTCGCATGAGTTCCTTGCGTTCCTCCAACGTGGCTTCCTCCCACAGAGAGGGGAACTGGTCCAGCACTTCCTTGACCCGCTCGAATTCTACTTCAGCCAGCTGTCCTTCTTCCAACTTGGCCTGAAGCTCATCCCGACTCGACTCCAGCCGTTCCGGTCTGGCCATCAGCTTCTTGTTCCTGGTGGCGAATTGCTTCTCGGTAATAAGTCCTGTATCCAGCCGGTCGGCTCACCGGTTGAACGTTTGACCAATGTTCTGCAGTTCCGACTGCACCTTACCCAGCTCATTGCGGAGCGGGGCCAAGTCGTCCTGCAGCATATCCTTTGTTTCATCGGCGGGCATGTTCTGAATAACTTCACTGCTGGCCACTTCCCTGACCTCTCCCAGCACGGCATTGTCCAGTCGATAGTCAACTTTTCCAAAGCCCGGATAACCATCCTCACCGACCCTGCTATTACCGTCGCATCGGTAATAGGGCGAGTTTTCATCCTTGTACCGGGTACGCAGCAGTTTCTCGCGCTTTCTATACCGAGCTATGCCCGCTAACAGCAGCTTTGAGCGCCTACGCCGAGGATGCATTTCGCGGGTAGTCTTCAAGCGTCCCTGCACGGTTAAGTACAGCTCTTCATCGACTACTGACTCATGGCCACCTTCGACCTCGATGTCATCGTTATGCTGAATCTTGCCCCGATACACGGGTTTGGTCAGTATCTGCTGGAGTCTGCCGGACAAAAACCGGTTACCTTTTATGGTTCGCAGTCCTTGCACGTTGAGCCTTCGGGCCAGCTTCCTCATGCCCAAAGATATAAGTACGAAATATCTGACGGACGACCTTCGCCTCTTCCTCATTTAACTGTAGGAATCCGGTATCCTTATTCAGGTCGTACCTGAACGGAGGGGAACCTTCTGCCCATTTCCCCTTTTTCGCCCGCTGTCGCAGGCCCTGTTTTACATTCTCACCGATGGTCTCACCGGTTAGCTGGGCGAACACTGCCATAACACCCAGCATGGCCCGGCCTATGGTTGACGTGGTATCGAGGTTCTCAGTGAGGGAAACCAAATCCCTGAATGAGGTCAGTGAAACCGTATATGTCACTCACGTTTCTGCTCAGTCGGTCCAGTTTGTATACGGTCACCACCTCGATGTTTTCTTGTTCCACGTCCTGCACCAGTTCCTCAAAGCCCGGTTGCCTCTCGGTAGTTTTGCCCGAACCAACATCCTTCCGCACCTTGAGCAACATCCAATTTTTCTCCTTGATGCGCAGCCGGGCCTTTTCCTCCTGGTAGTCCAGCGAGTGATGCTTCCCGGTTCCCTGTTCCTCATTCGGAACCCGACAATAGACAAAAACCCTTTTGCCATTCACAAAAGCACCTCTCAAAATCACCATATCATATTAGAGGGCATTAACTTCACACGTACTATGGTGGCTCATATCACCCTTATTGCAAACTCCGGACATGTGGGGGCGCAGTAACCGCAGAGGATGCATTTTTCCGTATTCACCCGGCATCTGTCCCCGTCCATGTAAAGAGCCTGGTTGGGACATTTTTCGATGCATGTGCCGCATCCCGCACAGAACGGGGCAATCAGCAGCTGTTTGGAAGAGCTTGCTGTCTTTTGCAGCTGTTCTTCATCAGCAGAACCAGCCAGAAGGCTCAGGTTTATGGCCAGCTCTTCAGAGTTAACCATTCCGATGCTCACAACTTCTATGCCCTTCAGAGACAACACATACTGCAGGGCTCCATCGCTTTCGTCCAATAGATTTCCTCCGCCGTAAACCTTCATGGCATACAGCTTTTTGCCGGCTTCTGAAACTTTTTCTATGGCCTCAACCATGTCATCGCGATCGCCATCGAGTATGCCGAGACCGGCCACATTTATCAACGGGAAAACTACATCGATGGACTCCTGGCCGGCTGCTTCACGTACTGCTGACACAGAATGTGTGGATATGCCTATCCGACCCACAGTTCCCTTTTTCTTATGTTCCTTCAGACATTCCAAAGCCCCGCTCCTTTGTTCGAAGACCGCCGGTCCGACCCGGGCAGCATGCAGGTGGAAAATGTCGATGGTGTCCCGGTTCATGGCATCGAGGGCTTCACTGACTGCGTCATCCATCTTCTCGTAGGTTTCGGCTGCGGACTTGCTGGCAATGTAAATATGATGTTTGTCCCAGCGGTCCAGGGCATAGCGGATGTGGGGGTAGGTCTGATAACTCTGCGCGGTATCTATAAAATTGATTCCTGTTTCAAATGACTCCAAAAGCAGTTCGCCGGCCTCTTCGGGGTTTACGTCCTTTTGCATTGGACCTACAGGTAACACCCCGAAGCAGAGCTGACTAACCTTCCAGCCTTGTCCCCAGTCAATCATTTTCATTGTCATCACCTCCTGAATAAAATTGTCGACTCTGGACAGTTTTTTTGCAACCATATCAGGAGTACTCTGACAGGGAACATGTCTATTTTTGCTGCGGATGGATGTGTGACCTGACTGGTAATCCGCTATTTGTGAGCTGAGGATGTGAAATATCCGGTGAAAAGCACAGGACAACTGGGGTTTCAGCGATATGATATTGAAGATCATCTCTCGTTGGACCAGCTTATGGCTGTTTGCGTTTGCGGGAGCCTTTTTGCAATTGTTTTATGTGTCATATTTAATATTGAACCCTGGATCATGGTCGTGCTCTCAGTTACACAGATAATTTAATAAAGGTTATTATATTTAATATTAGAAATTGCTCCCTATCATAGACGGAAGACCGCCTTCAGGGGTGAGATCATGTGATATTGCATGATGTTTAGCGAGGTTTACCAGTTGTTCTGGTTTGATTATGTTTATATGGATAACTGATATCACTCCTGAAAGAATTGTCTGCCGGGTTTGTTTGCTTGCACCTGGTGCGGCGCATTAAACTTATAGTATGAATATATGTCAGGTTATATAGTGAAGTTTTTGCTTTTATCGGTCTTGAGTGGAGGTGTTTTCGTGCGTCGAAAAACGGTGAAGTGGGTTGTAGCCATAATGTGTGTTCTGGCATTGGCTGGTGGCAGCATCCTGTGGTATGCACGTCCTTCCGATGAGCCTGCCCCAGATAAGGTGATTGCGAGAGTAAATGACACCCAAATTACCATGAGTCAGGTACAGGCCCGGGTGCAGCAGCGGCAGATGGCCCCCAGTATGCAGCAGGAACAGCATCTGTCAGAACAACAGATGCAGCAGCAGGTGCTGGAAGATATCATTGCGGAAATACTGCTTTATGAGGAGGCAAAGCGGCAGGGCATAGAAGTTGACGATGCTAGTGTATCTCAACAGTTGGATGCTGTTGCTGCTCAGTTTGACAGCGATGAGGAGATGAAGGAAGTTTTTGCAGAACAGGGATTTAGTGAAGAGGAACTCAAACAGCAGCTGAGGATGCAGTTGAAAATGCAGGAGCTGATCGATGAATACGTCGCAGAAGAAATGGATGAAGAACAGCTTGAGGTTTCCGACGAAGAAGTAACACAGCTTTACGAGGAATATGACGAAGAAATAGATGATTTTCCTGACTTTGAAGAAGCTGAGCCGTATCTACGCGAGGAGATCCGTTACGAGCGGGAGCAGAAGGTCATTAACCGCCTGATCGCCGAACTTCGTGAGGATGCAGACATTATCTTTGTCGAGTGATGATTTTAACTTCTGCCTGCGGCTGAAGTATGCATCAACGGAGACCAACCACAACTGGCTGAGAGGCAGGTGTTTTTCATGATGGGTATTGTGACCGTAATAATGGTGCTGGCCATAGGGGCAGCTTTTGTCAGCCTGCTGGTTCGAAGATACCGGGCTAGCCTCGGACGAAATGTGATGTTGAGACAGCAAATCAAAAACATGCTGAGGATGCCCGATCACATGGCTGATGGTTTGATAGATGAACGGATCCGCAGGCTGAAGAAAAAACATCCTGACCGTCCTGAACAGTGGTACCTGGAAAAAATACTTTATGATGAGCAGAGAGATAGATGATGTACAGGTAGTCTTATGTGTTTGGTCTCAAAATCAAAAGCAGGGCGGAGCCCCCTACCACTAGAGATAACAGTATCCACGCCAGCCGCCATGAACCAGTTGCAGTGATAACCACCCCGAAAAGCGGCGGCAGTATCATTGAAACAATCCATGTTACCAGGGATAACACCGCCAGGGCGCGGGTAGTGTATTCATCCGATACCAGCTGCATGGCCAGTGTGGTTCCAACCGGACGAGAGCTCATGATACTTCCCCCGGCCGCCAGTGCGACAGCTCCCACAGCTAGCGGGGGAGCTTCAGCTGGCAGAAAAGCCAGAGCTGCAAAAACGGCAGTTGATGCAACCCCCATAAACAGAGCAGTCCGGTAGCGGCTTCCAGCGAAGAATCGGTCACTGGCTACTCCCCATAATGGTCTTCCTGCAACTGCCGCTATCTGAACCAGAGCCAGATAACCCCCAGCTGCGGTAGGGGATAGATTCAGCTGCTGGGTCAGATAGAGAACGAAGAAAGTAAGAAAGACAAACAGTCCTGCCATGTAACAAGCCCAGATCACAAGTGAAAAGCGGAATCCAGAGTCCTCAAGTGCGCTCAACAGATTTCCGGGAGGAGCCTCAGTATTCTCTGCTGATGCTGATTTCCCGGTCAGTGCATGATATAACCAGAAACAGAATGGAAGCAGCGTCAGGGAAAATATCCCCATTCCCAGACGCCATCCCAGCATCAATGCAAGTGTGGGCAGCACCGCGGAAGTCAAGGCACTTGCCAGGGACGGGCCGACGTGCACCAGGCCAACAAAGGTGGCCTCCTTTTCGGGGGGAACTGAAATCATGGTGGCCTTGGTGGAAGCGATGGAAGTAAACGGGCGGATCGCTCCCGAGAAAAAATACACGATCAGTAAAAAGAACAGACCGGTTGAAAATGATACCCCGGCAACTGCTCCTACAGCGGCGATCGAACCGACGAAAAGCACAGTCGCCGAACCCCGTTGATCAACCAGTTTCCCGGCTGGCAGCGAAAAGAGCAGTGAACCCATACCCATCGCAGTAGTTATCAGCCCGATCTGGAATTCTGTCAGGGTAAATTCAGCTGCCAGAAATGGCGTAAGCGGACTGAATGCCATTGCCGGGAGTCCTCCCATCGCTCCAGCTGCCAGAAATGCCAATACCAGCTTGATATTTACCCCGGCAAGGAATGACGTTTTTTCAGCGTCGTTCATATGAGGTTTGCTCCTTCGCGGTCAAAATAGTTTTCCAGTAAGGTGCTCTTCGGCTATAGCGACTTCACAAAAGCAGAGATCATCTGTCGATCGCTGAGATTTATCACGTAAGTAACCTCAGCGGGAGTGAGAAAAAGACTCAGATAACAATTAATTGTATCGGCATTACCAATGAAAAATAAAGTGGTAGGTCTAAATTATGCCACCCTACCCCATGACACGTTTGCATGGATTGTGGTACCTGTCCACCAGCAGCAGTTGAAGGATGGATATTCAGTCATGTATGAGAATACTCGGAAGGAGTCCGAATCCCGGAGTTTCATCTTTTCGTCAACTTAGGAGAGCAAACCTCCCCGTAAATCGATGTAGTTTAACGTTTCTCAGTTTTCGCTGCTGACAAGTCGTAAAAAAGCTTCAACCACTTCAGGATCGAACTGTGTACCGGCATTTTCAGAGATTTCTGCAATGGCCTGCTGCCTGTCCATAGCTTCTCTGTAAGGCCGATCATTGGTCATTGCATCATAAGCGTCAACTACTGCAAGAACCCTCGCTAAAAGGGGAATTTCCTCTCCCGCAAGCCCCCGGAGGTATCCCTCACCGTTGTACCATTCATGATGGTGAAGAATGGATTCAGCAATGGGAGAAAATTCTGGAGTGGCACGGGCGATGCGATAACCTATCTCCGGATGACGCTGTATCTCTTTTTTCTCTTCTTCAGTCAAAAAACCCTGTTTGAGGAGGGTGGAATTGGATACAGCAACTTTACCTATGTCGTGCAGCTGTGCCAGGAGTTCAAGGTTGTTGAGCTGATTTTCATCCAGTCCCAGTTCTCTTCCCAGGGCGACACTCATATTTTGCAGTCTCTTGATGTGCTTTTGAGTTTCGGTGGTCTTCTCTTCCAGAACGCTGATCAATGATTGTATTATCGAATGACGTACGCTGTCTCTTTGCAGCACCTTGTCACGGTACATTCTTTCTTCCGCTTCACTGACCAGTTCCCAGATATCTTCCTCTTCGGCGGTCTTTGTCGCTGCGCCCAACGATACAGAGAGCGTGAATGCTTCATATTTCTGATCTTCAAAGAGATTTCGCAATCTGGATATGATTTGTTCTGCTTCATCCAGGGAGGTCTGGTGAAGCAAGATGGCAAACTCATCACCCCCGATGCGGGCCACGATGTCTTCCTCCCGGCAGCCCTTCTTCAACAGAAGGGAGACTTTCTGCAGCAGTCGGTCGCCTTTTTGGTGACCGAACGCATCGTTGATGAGTTTCAGGCCGTTGATATCTGCCATAACCACAGAGAGGGGCAGCTGCCTGGGAACATCGAGGCGGTTGAGTTCGCTTTCGAAAAAAGCCCGGTTGTACAGATCTGTGAGCTGATCGTGAAAGCTCAGGTAGCGCAGTCGATTTTCAGCGATCTTTCTCTGCGAAATGTCCCGAATCAGCACCAGCTGAGCTGGACTGCCCCTGAAGGTGATAGTATTCACATTCACTTCACCATGCACCCTGCTGTCGTCCTTGGTCAGCAGCGAACTTTCGTAAATGTCAGGCACAGCCTGACCGTCAAACCTAGCCTCCGAAATCTGTTTCACATTCTCTCGTTCTTCGGGGTGAATTTGCTGCAGCCACTCAGTCCCGAGAATCTCTTCGGGTTGGTAACCCAGAATCCGCTCAACAGCTGGGTTTATATAGACATAACGGCGGTCCTGAACAATGGCGATGATATCTTTGGCGTTTTCCACAAGGGTGCGGTATTTTTCTTCACTTTCCTGCAAGGCCATCTGAGCTTCTTTTTCTGCTGTTCGTTCACGCACTGAACCTACAATCTGAACTGTTTCTCCGTTTTTTACTATTGGTGACAGCTGGATGCTGAAATAGGCTGTCCGGTCCTGGCTGGATAACTCAAGTTCAAAGCTTTGAAATTCGTGCTCTTTCAGACAGGTGATCATGCGTTCTTCCAGATCATTTATGAGTTCTGCGGGAAGCAGGCTTGAAGCAGCTACTGCTTGATGTTCTGAGAAGTTATGGCCGATCAATTCTTCGAAAGCCGAGTTGGCCTCCTGAAAGGCAAAACCTCCGTCATAAGTGGGTTCCATCAGGAACATCCCGTCCTGGGTGCCCTGAAGGATCATTTCGTACCGCGATGCCAGATCGTCTGCCTCGCGGTGTTTTTCCTCCAGACGCTGCTGGGTGCGGATACGTCGTACAGCTGCTGCAATGTGCGCTGCCAGGATCTCCAGCATCTCCGCATCTTCTTTACTGAATGCTCCGATCTGATCGGATACGCACTGAAAAACCCCCCAGCTGCCAATGGGAACGCTGATGAGAGCACGGTACTCCGGTAGTGCAGGATTGGCCTGCGGGTGAGTATCCATGTTATCAATTATGTATGTCTGCTGGGTGCGGTAGGTGAGGCCAATAATTCCGTCAGTGGTTTCAGAAGCCACAGATCCGCCCTCGGGAATCTCAGAGGATGTTGCAACCGGCACAAGGTATCCATCGTCGATGATGTCGATACCGGACTTACTCAACTCAAGTATCTGTTCCGCCGCTTCAATTCCCAGGTCGTAGACTTGCTGTTCGTTATCCAGTTCTTCCATCTGCAGTACGACATCATGGAGCTTTTTTATGCGGCTTTTTGTTTGTGATAATTGTCTTTGAGAAGCTGTGCTGGATCCATCTGCCTCTTCAACCATTGTCACCCTCCTACACGAAGATCGTCCTCAGTTAGTTTTTCTTGATGCATATGCATATTTCCTTCCATTAAGAGCCTGACTTTCATCTAATTCTCTCTGAGTGCTTGTATGTAGGTATTGTGTAACAGCATGATCTTGATGCGCACCTCTGTATCCAAGAAAAACCGCACTCACGCTGAGCCTAGCAGGACCCAAGGGCTAGGTATCTTGTACTGCTGAAGGAAGATTGTATCAGTTAATTGAAAAGCAGGATGGGATGCAGGGATCTGGGGCTTTCTCAAAGAATAAAAGATGATACACCAGAAAGAGGAACATCTGCCCTGATTCTAACATAAGCATGTTGGCATGCGGTATTTCATTCAGAACAATTAAAACGTCATTTGTGATTTTCTGCGCTTTCAAAGCACTAACTATAAGATCGAAAAGAGGATATTGAAGTACTTATGATAGGAAGTAGTTTTATTTATCAGGTATCACTTTTACAATTCTCTTTCTTTTAATACTTCCAAGTAAACAAAGGTGCAGGATCTTGATATTGTTGCAGTATCTCTAATTGATTTATCTGTATCTGATACTGCTTTTACGTTAGGAGGACAGGTTATCATTTTGAAAACAAGACCCAGTTTATCCATAAAACCTACTTTGATGAACACATTACTGAGGATATGCATTGTGGTCAGTGGTTTTTTGCTCCCTGTAGTTGCAATCAATAATTCTCTGTTTGCGGTAGGGTTATCTGGCCTGTTCTTTGTTATTGCATCATCCTATAAGTGGGGTTTGCGGTGGGGGGTTGCAGCCGCTGTATGGGGTGGAGTTTCTGTAATTTTTGGTTTTCTCAATCATGGTGGTGATGTCCTGAAGACAGTGAGTTTCATCATTACATACTTCCTAATGGCAGGATTTGTCGGATACGGCGTCAATTTGATCAGAGAACAAACCAGAACGCTCAAACAGAGGGAAAAGTATTTGAGTCAGCTTATGGAAGTAATGCCTGATACCCTGCTGATTTATAGTGAAGATGGGGAGATTATTGATGTTTGGGCTCAGGATGAAAGCCAACTCGTTGAACCTTCCCAGAACATGATTGGCAAAAACGTAGAGGATTTTGGGAATACTGAAGCAGTAGAGATTTTCTCAGCCAAGCTGAAGCAAGCCCTGGACACCTCAGAGATACAGATTTTCGAATATGAAATGGAAGTAAAGAAACAGACTCAGGAATACGAGGCCAGAATGACGGCCACTGATAACGGAGAAGTCATGGCAGTTATTCGCAACATTACGTCTCGCAAAGAGATGGAGAGGCGGCTTAAGGAGCAGACCGAAAATCTCCGTGAGCGAGTCAAAGAATTAAATTGTCTATACAGAATGGCCGAGGTGCTCAGTAATCCCGAACTTGGTATCGAGGAACTGCTTGCGGAATCGGTGGATTTCATAGTTCCTGCCTTCAAGGAGCCGAATCTTACGTTCGCTCGAATTATCTATGATGGTTGCGAATTCAGGGCTGATGATTTTGAGGAAACTGAGTACGAAATTACTGCTGACATAACTTTAGATGACCAGAAAAAGGGCTCCATTCAGGTCTACCGTTTGAATAGTGGTTTTTTACCAGAGGAACGCTGGTTGGTTTCTACTCTGGCCAGAATGATAAGCCAGGGTGTACAGAGAAAGAAAGTCGTCAAGGATCTGCAGGAAAGCAGAGAAAATCTGTATGTAACTCTGCAGTCCATTGGGGATGGAGTTATTGCCACCGATACTGAGGGAAAAGTTACTGCCATGAACCGCAGAGCAGAAGAACTGACCGGATGGTCGCAGGACGATTCAGTTGGACGCCCCATCGAGTCAGTTTTTCAGGTTCGAAAAATTACCGATCGCAGCTCGCAAAGAAAACCTGTGCAGGAAGTTCTTAGAACCGCAGAACAGGTTGAGTTTACTGAGGAATCTGTTTTGGTGGCTCGCGATGGAACAACCCGCTTCATATCAGTGATCGCTACACCGATCAGAGTAGAACAGGGAAGTCCCCGGGGAGCTGTGCTGGTGTTTGCAGATGTGACGGAACGTTATCGGGCTGTTCAGCAGCTGCAAAAGAGTGAACAGTACACTCGTTTTATTCTGGAACTGATTCCTGATATCATCATCAGGTTTGATAGACAGGGCAGGTATCTGGACGTATTGAATGAGTCTGAGGGCAAGCTGTATCTGCCCGCAGAACAGCTTTCAGGTGAAAAAGTTACTGATATTCTCCCCGAAGATGAAGGTAATGTATTGATTGATGGGATCTGCAGGACCCTGCAGACAGGAGATCTGCAGGAAGTTGAATATTTATTGTCCGTTCCGGATGGCGATTGCTGGTTTGAAGCCCGATTGGTGCCGGCCGGTGATGATGAGGTTATGGCATTGATCAGGGATATCACTGAGCGGCGAAAAATTGAAGAAAAACTGCGCTATCTGAGTTACCATGATGAGCTGACCGGTATTCAAAATCGTGCATGGATGAAAGAACAGATTGAGGATATAGACAATGGTGACGATCTCCCGTTAGGAATTATCATGGCTGACCTCAATGGACTTAAATTTGTGAACGATTCTTTCGGACATGGCATGGGAGATAAAGTGCTGCAGCGTACAGCCGAAATTCTTGAGGAAAATGTTCGTTCAAGTGATCTGCTTGCACGTTGGGGTGGTGACGAATTCTTGATCATCCTGCCTGAAACCTCCCATCAGCAGGCAGGGCAGATAGTCAAGCGCATTGTACAAGCTTGTGCAGATGAAAAAATAGGAAGTACAGGTATGCCCCTGTCTCTTGCTATAGGTTATGCATGCAAAAATGATGAGGCTGAGGAGCTGCAGGAAATCATTAAACGGGCCGAAAGCCGCATGTATCGGAAGAAATTATCCGAGTCACACAGCGCTCGAAGCAGTATACTGGATGCCCTGTTGCAAACTCTTGGTGCCAAGAGCCACGAAACCCAGGAGCACGTGGCACGCATGCAGAGGACATCTCAGATGATTGCCGAAGCTCTGGATATTGATCCCTCTGAAGCCGAAAACCTCAAACTGCTAATATCACTGCATGATATAGGTAAGACCAATGTTCCCGAAGCAATATTGAAAAAGTCTGATGCGCTTACCGATAATGAATGGGAGATACTTAAAACGCACCCTGAGGTAGGCTACCGCATTGCCAGTAGAACAACAGAGTTTGCCCATGTGGCGGAGGAAATTCTGCATCACCATGAGCGGTGGGATGGGTCCGGTTATCCTGATGGTCTCGAGGGAGAGGAAATCCCCCTGCTTGCACGGATTACAACTGTAGTTGATGCTTATGATGCCATGATCAGTGAAAGACCGTACAGTGAATCGCTCTCCCATGAGGAGGCAGTGGAAGAGATTCGTAAAGGAGCAGGTACTCACTTCGACCCTGATATTGTTGAGGTTTTTCTGGATATCTTTCAGGACAGTGCAGATTGTAAAGAGGGATGATGTTTTGCAGTGAACCATTTTCAGATTGCGTCAGGGGTTGGAGTGCTTTTAACCGTAGCGGCAACAGGTCCGCTTGCACTCCTTTGCTTTGCTGGCCGGACGAATCTTTTCTTGACAGTTCCATACCTCGAAGCCTCCTGCAACGTGAAAACGCAGCCAAGACTTACTGGAGGTAGTTCACATTTGCAACCCATCTTCATCAACAGGGCAAACAAGAAACAGAGCAGAGATCTTGTCAGGGGTCACCAGGTCTGATAGAAGTGGAGCAGTTCATTATCGTAAAGGGCAGTGCGCAATAATAGTCTGATCTGCTTGCTGTCAGTTTGGATACGAGATAGTCAGATTTTAATTGTTTGGAGTTTATGCGATCATTCAGGCGAGGGCAAACCGCCCACCACCGAGCAGCGCCAGAAATAAGCTCCCAGCCAGGATGTAGTAACCGAGCGCAAAGAACGGACAGCCTGCTGGACGTATAAGAGTCCTGCTCAGTTTTTCACCTCCGACTGATTTGGTATTTGAGCCCACCTGTATAGTTTTCGTCCTTGCCAAAAACGAGCGTGAAAGCTCAACGGCACTATCCTTTGTTTTTTATCAATGTATTTTGTGCTCAGCTTACAATTACCCCAGCATTTTTTTAGACATTCACAATGCATAGACACTTAGTTTGAGAAAAAACAGCTAATTCTGAGTGTAAACTCATTTGACAATACAGGAGTATATATCGATAATATGTCCAAAACACAGGAGGTTAACAGATGTTCCATCTGCAGAAAACGATCAGACGAGCGCTTGCTGAGGATGTTGGGTGGGGTGACATTACCAGCAACTCAGTTGTCGAAAAAGATCAAAATGTTGTCGCAGAAATAACATCGCGCCAACAGGGCATATTGGCAGGATTGGAAGCAGCCCGGCAGGCCTTTGTGTTAACAGACCAATTGATAGATTTAGAAAGTGACTTCATTGAAGGTGACTCCATTGCTGAGGGAGATGTGATTGCAGAAGTTTGCGGGCCAGGGCGGGGTGTTCTCACAGCCGAACGCGTGGCCTTAAATTTCCTGCAGCGTCTATCTGGTATAGCAACGGCCACTTCAAGAGCGGTTAAGTCTGTCGCTGATACCGATACTGAAATAATCGATACTCGCAAGACTACCCCTGGTTTGCGCTATCTCGAAAAGGGAGCTGTTCGCGCGGGAGGAGGTCAAAACCATCGCATGGGGCTGGATGATGCTGTCCTGATAAAAGAAAACCATTTATTTGTCGCTGGAGGAATCACCGAAGCTGTGAACCGGGCCCGTGATAGGGTAGGTCCAACAGTCAAAATTGAGGTGGAAACCGAGACACTACAGCAGGTTCAGGAGGCTGTTGAGGCCGGGGCGGACATAATCATGCTTGACAACATGCCTGTGAAAAAGATGCGCGAGGCAGTGCAGTTGGTTACCGGCAGCGCCATGGTTGAGGCATCGGGGGGGATGACTCCGGAATCCATAGCCGAGGTAGCAGCCTGCGGAGTGGATCTTATATCCATGGGCTATTTAACCCACTCTGCTGCACCAGTCGATTTCAGTATGAATGTTATCGACGTTTTTAAAAGTCAGGGAGGTTAACCATGACAACTGCATCTGATAAATACACCAATCTTACTGATGGACAAATAGTTCAACGTATAAACGAAATCAAATCGAAACGAGGTAATTCACTGTTAATGCTGGGACATCATTATCAGAGGGATGATGTGATAGGTTTTTCTGATCTTCAGGGAGACTCATTCCTTCTTGCCCGACAGGCAGCCGATAGTACCGCATCAGATATCGTATTTCTGGGGGTGCACTTTATGGCAGAAACTGCCGATATATTGACAGACGCTGACCAGAGAGTGTTCATGCCGGATACTGATGCGGGATGCGAGATGGCGGATATGGCCAATGTAGTTGACGTTTCTACCTGCTGGGATCGCATTGTTCGAAGGTGGGGCGATTCTGTCATCCCGGTAACCTATGTCAATTCAACCGCTGCTATAAAGGATTTTTGTGGACGTCATGGCGGGCTGACCTGTACTTCTTCCAGTGCTTTTGAGGCTTTTTCCTTTGCCTTAGAGGAGGGAGAACGGTTGCTGTTTCTGCCCGATTGGTGTCTGGGAACTAATACCGCAAAGAGGATGGGAATCGGCAGTGATGAAATTGCTATTTACGACCGGTGTAAGGACCAATTTCATGGTAGCGGAGATCCAAAGGTTATTCTCTGGGATGGATTTTGCCCAGTGCATCAGGATTTCGGAGTAGAAGATATTCTCCAATTTCGCCGTGCTCATCCGAACGGGCGCGTGGTCGTTCATCCAGAATGTAAACCTGAGGCGGTCAGTAAAGCAGATTGCAGTGGCTCCACCGAATTCATTCGTAGTGCCGTGAGCGATGCCGGGCCCGATACAGTCTGGGCTGTTGGTACAGAAACGAATCTGGTGCACCGGTTGGATCAGCAGTATTCCGACAGGAAGGTTAATGTTCTCGGTTCTACAGCAGGACCCTGTGAGGATATGATGAAAATCACCAGGAAGAAACTCCTGCATCTACTGGAGCAGATGGAAAATAAAACCGCCGATGAGTTTCGAATCTCTGTTGCACCTCAGGTGGCCGAAGGAGCCCGACTCGCTCTGGAGAGAATGCTCGACCTCAGCAGCTGAAAAAATAAAGTCATATACTGACTGAAACGTTCATCCTCATGGAAGCGGCAGGAACCCAAAGGAAAGTCAGAGAAGACGGTATCGGGACTTAATCTGTGTTTTTGGGGATATATTCATCGCAGTCCTGCCGCAGTTTGACAGTGAGAATGGATGGACTTTTTCAATGAAAAATACTGTACAGTGAAACTCATAGAGAGGAAGATTTTTTGACAAACCCCGTTGTAACGCTTGAAATGGAAAATGGTGGAGTAATAGTTGCGGAGTTGGACAAAGAGGCTGCACCCAATACGGTGAGTAACTTCGTTTCTTTAGCACAGGATGGCTTCTATGACGGCCTTACTTTTCACCGGGTGATTCCCGGCTTCATGATCCAGGGTGGATGTCCCGAGGGGACCGGTAGGGGTGGTCCCGGCTACAATATCAAGGGGGAGTTCTCTAACAACGGATTCAAAAATCCCATCGAACACGAACGCGGTGTCTTGTCCATGGCCCGTTCGTCACATCCAGATTCTGCTGGTTCACAGTTTTTCATCATGGTGGACAGGTCGGCTCACCTGGATGGTCAGTATGCGGCTTTTGGTAAAGTGACCGAGGGCATGGATGTGGTCGATGAAATAGTGGAAGTTGAATGCGATGGGAATGACAAGCCGCTGGTCCCTCAACGCATCAAGGAGGTTTCTGTCGACACGCTCGGAGAAGAGATAGGCAAACCAGAAACCGTGTAAATCTCTGTAAGACGCAGCCGGGAAAGTACAAATATCATCGCCGGGGGTGTATCTGTGCTCAACGAAGAGATCATCGGAGAAATCAGGACGCGAGCTGGTGAGTTGAAAAAAGAGATTATCAGCTACCGCAGACACCTGCACAAGTACCCTGAATTGGGGCTTGAGGAACATGACACTACCAGGTTTGTTGAGAGTAAACTGCGGGATCTGAATATCGAAACCAGGACAAATTTATACACGGTAGAAGATATTCAGGACGAACTTGGTGAGATGGGTGAGGAGATGAGCCCCGAACACGGTGTGACTGGTGTCGTAGGTGAGCTGCAAGGAAATAAGCCGGGAAAAACCGTCATGCTCCGGGCTGATATGGATGCCATTAAGGTGACAGAGAGCCGAAACTCAGAGCATCTTCCGGCGGCCAGGGATTTCCGTTCTTCAGTATCCGGAGTGATGCATGCGTGCGGTCATGATGCACACGTTGCTATGCTGCTTGGTGCTGCAGAAATTCTGGCTGAAATGAGAGAAAGCATCAGCGGAAGGGTGAAGTTTCTTTTTCAACCTGACGAGGAACGCGGCTGTGGAGCCAAATTGATGTTAAAAGCCGGTGTGTTGGAAGATGTCGATTCTGTCTTTGGCATTCACGTCTGGTCTCCTTTTGAATCCGGGCAAGTTATGATAAATAAGGGGGCGATGATGGCTTCGGTTGACTGCTTCTGGCTTGAGGTTCAAGGGGGCGGCGGACACAGTTCTGCTCCCCATGAGACCGGTGATCCCCTGTTGGCGGCACATGAGATAGTCGATGCTCTTTACAGGATGGATGCCCGAGAAATTGATGCCCGAAGTCCCTCGCTCATCAGCGTGGAATCATTTGTATCTGAGGCGGACTGGGGGGTTATCCCGCAGCTGGCCAGAATGCGGGGTACCATCAGGGCTTTTGACGACGAAGTGAGACAGAAGCTGCTTGCTCGGACCCAGGATATTGGGCGACGTGTGGCGCGGATGAATGGTTTGCAATCTGAGTTTGATAATCTTGCAGCTTTTCCTCCAACTGTCAACACAAAAACCGAAGCTGAGCTGGCTCGGTCTGCCGCAGAGAAGCTGTTTGGAGATGGTGTTATAAGCGGGAAGCCGGTCCTTTCAGGGGAGGATTTTGCACAATATCTTCTTGAAAAACCTGGAGCCTTCATTTTGATGGGTACAGGAAATACAGATGTCGGTTCAGATTATCCCCACCACAACCCCAATTTTGATGTGGATGAATCCCAGCTGCACAGAGGGGCAGCTCTGCATTCACTGATTGCCATGAGTGCTTTAAACGGCTAGCAAACTGACCTGCCGACCATGTTGGTCTCTGCAAGGGGAGTTGTTGGGGACAGGAGATGACACTGAAGATGAAACTCGAGGAGATTTCAACAGATTCGCTGAATGATATGAGGGAACTGTTCGCCGGGCGTCAGCTGCAGATGGTAATCGATTCCATACTGTGCAGAAATACAGATGGCCGTTTGTGGATCCTTGCTCCTGAAGATGCGTCGCTATTTGCCCTGCTTTGGGATCAGGGTAACAACAAGTTCTACCTGGCGGGTCGACAAGCACCCCGAAATAACTCCGCCCTCAGACGCACAATTGAGGATGAGATTTGTGCGGCGGCATCTGCCAGAGGTGCACTTTACTTTGGAGTGAGAGTTTTGATGGAGGAACTGAAGGGATTGGCCGAGGAATCTTTCGGTAAATACCGGCTGGGAACCAGGGATGGTTGCTTTTACGTTTATCCGGTTGACGATGACAGTGCGGAATCAGAGCCTGCGCCTGCGAAAGAACCGGAGGATACCCGATTCTTATCAATCGATAGAGATTTTCTGCTGGACCTTCCCGATGGAGGGGATGCAGTTGTTCAGGAGATTGAGTGGATGTGGCCTTCTGTGGAGCGATTCCTGCAGAGGGGTTGGGGAACAGCGGCTGTAGTGGAAGGTCAACTGGCCTGCTGGTGCACCGCAGAGTATGTTTCTCGGCATTCGTGCGGCATGGGAATTGAGACGGCTGCCGACATGCGCAACAGGGGGCTGGCCACAGCAGCTGCGTCTGAGTTCATCAGGGAATCATTGACCCGCGGATGTAGGCCACACTGGGAATGCGCTGTTGATAACGAACCGTCGGTGCGTGTGGCGGAGAAGTTGGGCTTCAAAAAGGCTGAATACCATTCATCCCTGATTGGAAAATTTGAGTAGGAGTGTCGCTGACTGTTATTCGTTGTTCATCAGGCTTAAATGTGAGATCAAAAGCCACAGCAGAGAAGCTGGGCGGGAGCAATCAGTCTCTGAAACCAGCTAGACGCTTCTCTCAGACAACGTTTTTTCGTAGTGTTTCCACAGTGACGCACACTGCTGAACGTCCGGCGTTAAATCCCGCTGGATGTGCTCTTCAAACTTCCAGCAGGTGCTGACCACGTTGTCCACAAAGGCGCAGAGGCTAATTATGCTTTCTGGTTCGTTCAGTCTGCAGCTGAAAACTGCAGTCATCTGCTC